>NZ_JACZHU010000059.1:0-6643 GCF_020278605.1 Wolbachia endosymbiont of Mansonella perstans
AATAATAGCTTCAATGTTATAATATTGGAGGAACTTGTCAAGTAGTTTTTTGTTTTATTGGATGACATTATGACTTTTTTCCACTGCTGTCTTCCGTCCTTTGTGTAGTGGAAATTAGTATGAGTATGTATAAAGAGCCTACTAACACTTATATTTGTGTAAAGCAAAAATTTTAGCGGGGCGAGCGACCAGGATCGAACTGGCGACATTCAGTACCACAAACTGATGCTCTACCAACTGAGCTACGCCCGCCAAAGTATAAAATTTCTGATACATCAGTACAGAAAGTATAAAATTTCTAACATATCAGCGCAAAAAGTCAATTGGCTATTTAAGTAGATTTTTTTACTTCAAGCTGTATTATAGTTATATGTAAAATAGTGAGGTTTTCTAAGATGTACAGTTCCACAATTCCTCCCTTGATGGTATTTTTCTTACACTTTATCATACCATTACACTTTCTGGGACCATGCACCAAACTCTCTACTTTCTGCTTAGCATATCCATCAAATCAGATTCTTTGAGTTTACTGTGGTCGACTTTACTGAATTTGTTTACCATTGCGCTCATTTGGTTATATTGCTTAACTAAGAGATTAATATCCGGCACACTCGTTCCAGAACCTTTTGCAATTCTAAGCCTCCTCTTGCCATTTAGAATATCTGGGTTTTGCCTTTCTTTTTCAGTCATCGAATTTACGATAGCTATGTATTTTTTCACTTTGCTATCATCTGGCACTCCACTACTTAGCTTTTTTGTAAATGAGCTTGGAATGAACTTCATTATATTACTGATGCCATCCATTTTATTCAGAGTTTTTAGCATTCCTGCTAAATCATTTAGGTCAAATTTACCTTTTTTTACTTTCTTTTGGAGTTTATCGATTTCTTCCTGACCAACGATCTCGGCAGCTCTTTCAACCAATGAGACGACATCACCCATATCAAGTATCCTTTTTGCGATTCTATCTGGGTAAAAGTCGTCAAGGTCACTTAGTTTTTCACCACAAGCGATAAATTTAATTGGGCAATTAGTTGTCATTTTCATAGAGAGAGCAGCACCACCACGTGCATCTCCATCAATACGAGTGAGAATAATACCAGTTATACCTATTGTCTCATTGAATGATTTAGCAATATTTACTGCATCCTGGCCAATCATCGCATCGGCTACTAAAATAACTTCTGCGGGTGAAGCTATTTCTTTCACAGCCTTCAACTCATTCATCATATTTTCGTCGATATGAAGCCTACCAGCAGTATCTAGTATCAATACATCATAGTTATTGTTCTTTGCTACTGCCAGTGCCCTTTTTGTAGTTACAGTAGGCTTTTCATCTATCGCTATGGGTAAGGTTTGTACTTCTATTTGTTTTCCGAGCACCTCAAGCTGTTTTTGGGCAGCAGGCCTATAAATATCCAGAGAGGCAAGCATTACTTTTTTCTTTTGTTTTTTTAGCTTTAAGGCAAGCTTTCCTGAGGTTGTTGTTTTACCTGCGCCTTGTAAGCCCACCATCATAATTATAGCAGGAGGTTTAACTGCAAGATTTAAGTCACTTTTTTCTGGCCCAAGGATTGCAACTAAATTATCCTGCACAATTTTGATTATCATTTGTGCTGGAGAAACACTTTTTATGACTTTTTCCCCTATGACCTTATCCTTAATGTCATTAATGAATTTTTTTACAACTTCAAGTGAAACATCAGCTTCAATTAGGGCTATACGTATTTCACGCATAGCAAGGCTGAAGTCATCTTCGGAAATGATTGACTTTCCCCTGAGCTTATTGAATACAGAATTTAAGCTCTCGGTTAACGATTTAAACATAGCAGTACCAGTAGAACGCCCATCAAAAAAAGAGAAGAAGCTGAAACGAAACTCACTGAGTTATAATTTAGCACTTCTTTAAGTTTAGTAGTATTATTAGAGTATAGACTGGCAAGAGAATTAGTCAGGTTTTGCAGCACGCTAGCAGACATCTTTCCCATTTTGAAAACCAACTTATTGAATAGTGAAACAACATAGGGTATGAGAGCTCTGAAAATCCAATCGATATCCATTTTAAAATTTATTCTTGGCAGAAATAACTTGCGAAATGGGATAAACAACAAGGTAGCACATAGTAATGAACTAAATTGCGACCAGATATTTTGTGTGTTGTACGCAAGATTAAAAATCGCAGGTTTGTTGTAAATAGGTAAATAAGGATTGCCAACAATTACGCATATAAATGCTAAAATAATCATAGATATTCCACCTCCTTCCTCTGTTAAAGGTCTTGACTTGCTTTTGGCAATAAATATGTAGTAAAGAAACTTAAGTCCCACACTTAAATAAAGCAATAAGTTCAGAATTTTGTGTAAGTTTTCGTACAATTCTAGATTAGTACCATTCATTTTAATTTCGGCTGCAATGTATGATTTGCTAATAAATCCAGCAGTTCCAGGGAATGCAGCCATTGTAAGTATTGCGATCAAAGCATACATTCCTTCTACCGACATGAATTTGCTTACTCTGTTAAAACTTACCACTTTTGTCCGCGATATAATTGAGTTGGCAACAGCAGTGAGCAATAGTTGGTAGACAATGGAAAAAATTATGTTAAGAGCAAGTAGTGGTACAGCATTTTCCAAGCGGCTAAGCAGACTTCCTGTCATAATTAATATGCCCATTTGCCCTACAACACTATAAGCTAAAAACCTACGGATGTTTTGTTCAAGAGAAGCAAATGTAATACCATAAATTGCAGTGATAGTGCCCAGGAATGCTAATATTTTGGCATAATCTTGCCAAAGGTTGTAAGTGTGCAAGAGTGCTACTAAAAAGGAAATCTTGGTAGTAAATAGGGAAAGGTATGACGCACCGTGTAATGATGCAGCAGGATATGTGTCAACAACCCAGAATGAAAAAGGAAAACAGGCGCAATTTATTAATAGACCCATGATTATTAGATTAGAATTTTGCATTGCTAACCCTGCTGTTAGTACAACCCCAACAAAAAAGTGTACACAAGCATATCTTACTGCAGGTCCATTATCTTTATTGCCGGCTGCAACGATAAAAGATGCACTGATAGCCATTAATTCACAGAATATCACAGTCAATAATATCTGCTTAGATAATATTGCACACAATGAACTGATAGTATAAGCAAAAAAGGATAGCATTTCCGAAAAGCTTAAATTTTTTACTGGTAGAACAATTAGGAATGCAGCTGATAAAAAAGATATCAATATGATGCGAAAAGATAAATCAAAATTTAGAACAGGATAGTACCAATTTAATGTGATACCTAAATTCTCAGGTAGTTTTAGTACTACAACTACTAATATAGATAGCAGAAATAACAGTGAAAATTTATAAAATTGCACGACAATTTAAGTCAATATAGTTTATACTATCTCGATGAATAAATAAAATCAATTTGCATGTATTAACCACTGATTAAACTAATTATCATATAATTATATCAGGGTTAGGGGTTATAGGAAACCGGTCAGGTTAGGTTTTTAATCTAACCTGACCGATAGCTTTAATAGTGAGGTAAGCCTCAATATAACACGCTCAACTTATAGTACTACATTCGTGCATAATTTATTTGAAATTTGTGCACGAATGTTAGTAAATTATTTACTTTTGAAATAAAGTTCAGCATTAATTTTTTATGGTTAGCACAAACTAGTTACTTCCTTGCTTTATATTACCATGCTATAATATCCATTATAGCATAAAGTTATTAATAATATGTATATTTTGACATATTAAATGAAGGTTCAGTCTGACAGACTAATGTCTCCAAGTAGCTGGCTGGCATCCAAGAAATTTTGCTTGTGAGCGAATGCGCTGAGTTAGTGAACATAAAAGTAGCGAATCTTGTGTTGCGCTGGCTAGGTTTTTTCCCACGTCATACCGCATCGGCTGCTAACACGTAGCGGAATAAAGGTTTTTTGAATTGCCGGAGTTACTCTAGCTACATCTACTAGATCTCTTGTATAACCAATTTATGGTGAGGAGAAACACAGATGAGCACCGCAGAATACTTGAAGTTTGAGGAGCGCAAGCAAGTCTTGAAGCAAAATCAGAAATCAGGTTATGCGAGGGATCTGCTGTTATATAACTTAATAATTAAATATTTTTATTGAATTATTAAACATTTTTATACATTATTATACTATTAGTAATTTATATCAAAACATTAATAGTGAGTAGCTCTACATCAGAAGAAAAGAAAAATCCAGTAGTTATACTAAAAGCTCAGGCATTAAGAGTGCAATTTCAGTATATTAAAGAGCTCGTAAGGTGATGTCGAAGCAACCTCTGGTTATCAGGCGTATTAAAGACATTAATAGAATGAATTTTGTTATTGACGGCAAAGTTGTAAGTAGAGATTTGATTACCAAATTATGCAAAGAATATAACAGTCTGTTGCCAAAGAGTGAAGACGAAAGTAAGAATTACCGTCCTTTTGCAAGGGCAGTTTTTAAGAAGATGTTTGAGCTTAATAAGGTACGAGTTCCAGGTAATCTTATTCTAGATTAGTTAATTACTAATTGTAACCAATTAGGATATGTATTTATATACACACCATTTATGAGTAAATTCTCTAATGAACATGCATTACATATGGATGTCAATAGTAGCAATGTTAATAGGAGAGTACTGGTTAACTATAAAAAGGATTCAGATTCTGTGAGTGTTGAATATAGCACTTCAGCAATACCTGTGAAAATGTCAGAGGAAAAACGGGGCAATATGTGATATATTGTTTTCAGTAGGATTCGCGTTAACCCTCGAGGTGATAAAAGTGTAACATATAAAGATGGTAAGTTGTCACTTACTGTTCCTGAGAGACTGAAGGATTATAATATGTGTGATAAAAGCTTGTTTGATATTATAAAGAATGCTTTCAGAAGTTGTGCGAAAAGCTTGGATTTTTAAAATAAAAGTAGAGCACGATTTAGATGATCCGTTGGAAGCGAACAGCTGTGTAAAAGACTCAGATTTGGGCTATCTTAGTAACAAACGTAGTGTTAATAATTAAAATATCTCGAGCTCTATCAGCTCATTTGCGCAATCAATCATTTCGGCATTTGGAAATTGATTTTTAAACCAGGTGTACTGGCGTTTCGCGTAATATCTTATATTTGTTTGAGCAATTTGTATTGCCTCATCTAAATTGAGCTTACCTTTTAAGTACTTTATAATTTCTGGCACTCCGTGTGCTTTCATAGCCGGCAAGTGTGTAGCTAAGTTCATCCTAAGTAGCTTTTCTACTTCATCAATTGCTCCATTTTCAACCATTTTAATAAAACGAAAATTTATTTTTCGGTATACGTTTTCACGCTCAGGCGAAATTGTATATATCTTAAAATTATTGAATAAAGGAGGCTGTCTATTCTCTTGCCATACGAAAATTGACTTACCAGTTTCAGTGATAACTTCAAGTGCCCTTGAAAGGCGGTGTGAGTCGTTCATGAATATTTTACCTTGAATTTTTGAGTCTTTGCTTAGCGCTAACTTGTAGAACTCCTCTTTACTTAAATTTTTTCTAAGTTTACTTATATTTTGCCTTACTTCCTGAGTTATTTGTGGAATTGACGATAAGCCCTTGATTAAGCTGCTGATGTAAAGCCCACTTCCTCCAGTGATGATAGGTATTCGTAAATTCTCCAGCGCATTATTGACTTCTCTTTTTAAATCCTTTAACCATAAACCTACGGAATAATTTTCTCTTACTGAAACATAACCATATAGTTTATAAAATTTTTCTTGCCTTGGTGGCTGAGCAGTAATTATGGGAATTTCTCTATATACCTGTTTCGAATCGCAGTTTATTATGTCAATATTTCCATATTTTTCTATCAAGCTATCGCACAATTCTGATTTACCTGAAGCTGTAATTCCTGTAATAATTACTAAATTGTCTCTCATTTATATTAATTTAATTAACGTATGATAGGGTGTAGTAAAAATTTCGATTTTACAATCTAAAGTTTGGAGATTTTTATGACAGAGAACAACAATAATAACTCATTTACTAAGCGTTTCACAAACAGGACCCCTGGCGATATGGGGGGAGGTTTTTCAAGTAAGTATTCATTCCAAAGCACCAAAGAACGTGCACTAGGGGAAAGAGGAAAAATTTCTCAGTTAGCAAACAAAAAAACTGAATCTAAAAAAGCTTTTTCTGAAAGTAGCAGCATAAAAAGTAAAAGCAGAACTGTCAATGAGAGATCCTTTGCTGATGCAACAAGAAGAAGTAGATCAGATCTCATATATTTAGTTCGTGGTAAAGATCGCGGGAGATCAGCATGGCATTATGTATTGGTCGATAAGGATAAGAGAGAGATGTTTCTTGCAAAAAGTAGGACTGACTCTATGGATGTTGCAGATTATGGAGAAATTCTATACTCAGGATGGGGAGAAGATCCACCACAAGAAATAGTTGATAAAATTAATGAAGAGTTTGGGCTATAGCAAGTCTGCCGCGAGCTTTACATTGGACTTCTTACATAACCGAAACTGAAAATTTTTGGTATTTTTTTATGCTCTTAAGTTGCTTGGCTATAAACGTTAAAATTTTTACTAAAAAAAAAGCAAAAGAAACTCCTGGTTAGTATCTATTTTCAGTTTTCAGTATTGG
>NZ_JACZHU010000060.1:0-6570 GCF_020278605.1 Wolbachia endosymbiont of Mansonella perstans
CACATATTATCCTAACCAATTGCTCAAACTGACTAACATTACATGCATCCAAGCTCCAGTGGCAGGAATTGTGAGGTCTTGGAGCTAGTTCGTTAACTAGCAGCTCGTTATTTTTAGTAATGAAAAACTCAATAGCAAGGATTCCTATTACATCAAGCGCATCTGCTATTTTCTCTGAGGTTTTTTGTACCTCTTGAGCTAATTTACTATCTATTTTAGCTGGCACTGTTGAAGTGTCAAGTATTCCATCAACATGGTGGTTTTCTGCTATAGGAAAAAAAGTTATCTTACCGTTTTTATCTCTTGCAACAATTGTTGAAACCTCCTTCAATAAATCAACACCTGCTTCGAGGATATACTTTGTGTTCCAATCAAAGAAAACAAATTGTTTCGCTTCAGAATCATTCCCGATAACATATTGTCCTTTTCCATCGTAACCCATTTCTGTTGTTTTCAGCCTTATTGGGTAGCCAAAAGTCCTACTACTTTCTAATAGCTCATCATAATTTTGTATATTTTTATAACCAACGGTCTTTATACCCAAACCTCTAATAAAGTCTTTTTCTCTCAGCCTGTTCTGTGAAATATGTAATGCTTTTTTACCCGGGTAAAAATCTGCATGCTGTAATATAACATCAACTGCGTCACAAGGAATATTTTCAGATTCAATAGTAACTAAATCCACGCTCTGTGCAAAAGATACAAGTGCCTTCTTATCAGAAAAATCTGCTATTGTTACACTACCGGCAACAGAGCAAGCTGGATCATCCTTAGCATAGGCAAAAATATGTGTTTTTTGTCCAAGTTTTGTTGCAGCAATAGCAGTCATCCTACCTAATTGTCCACTACCTATTATCCCTATTACTCTTTCGCCTAGCATATCTGATCTGTCCATATTACCACTGCTAATTAGAATACGATAACATGCTTGAAGAATCCATGAAAATGTGTATAATTAGGTGTTGTTTTCTTAAATCATAATATGGCCCTAGAATACACACTTACTACTAACTCTGTTGAAGTTACAGTTTTGCCAGTTTACATCGAGGAGCAATCTATTCCTTATGAAAATTGTTATGTGTGGATATACAATGTTAAGATAAAAAATAAAAGCTCGTCAACTATTCAATTGCTGAGCCGCCATTGGCAGATAATAGATTACAAAGGGAAGGTAAATGAAATTGCAGGTGCTGGTGTTATTGGAGAGCAGCCTGTGATAAAACCTGGAGAAGTATTTAGGTATACGAGCGGGACATACTTAAACGCGCCATCGGGAATAATGCAAGGTAAATACGAATTTCTAAACGAAGAAAACACAAAAATCTTTGAGGTCATGATACCGCCTTTTTCTCTGGACAGTCCATACATAAACTCTAGACCGCACTAGATCTAGTGGACTCGTAAAAGTTCATTTTTTACTCCCATCGTCAAGTTTAAACAAGATCATTGTGGAGATTAAGCCGATAGTAACTATCATTAACGAAAATGGGGCAGCCTCTCTGTAACGCTCATCGCTTACAAGCTCATATATTCTAGTTGATATAGTTTCAAAATTAAATGGCCTTATAATAAGTGTTGCTGTGAGTTCCTTGATAGTATCCATAAACACGAGCAAAAACCCCGACAGTATACTTTTCCTGATGAGAGGAATATGAACATTCAGACACGTGGAAATAGGTCCATGGCCCATAGTATACGCGGTCCACTCAATTTCATTTGGTGTTTTTTTGAGCCCTGATTCTATTGCTTTAAAAGATATAGCAAAAAAACGAAATAAATAAGAGTAAATCAAAGCACCAACAGTTCCTATTAGGCTCACTTCTACTATATATTGAGTAACAAAAGAAGATATCTTGCTTAAAAATATTATTATACTAATTGCAATAATTGCATTTGGAATTGCGTAGCCTAAAGAAATAAGACGTGCTACACTACTGATTGCCCTATTTTTACGCGCCGCATACCCAATCATTATTGCAATGCTAATCGAAATTAGTGCGGTAACAAATGATAAACTAAAGCTATTTGCTATTATGCTATAGAATCTTCCCTCATATATGAAAAATCCCTTCTCTATACACCAATATGTTAGTGGAATAATTGGTAAAGCAAAACCTATTAATATTGGCAATACACACATGATATAAGCAAAGATCAATGGTGCAGTACCATTTATATTGCGTTTGCTGTGGTAATCTGAATTAGCATTGATTGCGGAATAGGAAATTCCCCTTTTTTGCAGGATTTTTTCAGTAGTTATTAGTGTTGCAATGAAGATCAATTCTGCAACTGCTAAAACAGTAGCTGAGTATTTATCATGCAGCAAAAACCAAGTGCGATATACTCCTGTTGTAAAAGTGTCAATTGCAAGAAACTGTGGTGTACCAAAATCCGTAATTACTTCCATTAGTACCAAGGATAATCCAGCTATAATTGATGGATGTATAGAGGGTATTATGACAGAAAATAAGCTATGCAGCGAGGAGAACCCAAGTGTCGATGCAATAGTAACTGAGTTGCTAACGTTCCTTAGACTTGAGCGAACTAATATGTAAACGTATGGATATAAACTGAACCCCATCACTAATATTCCACCGCCTAAAGATTTGATCTCAGGAAACCAATAATCGCCTTTGTTCCACTCTAAAATTTCTCTTAACAGACTCTGAATCGGACCTGAAAACTCTAGCGTGTTTACATAGACAAACGCTACTATATATCCAGGAATTGATAGCGGAAAAAATAAAGCAATCTCAAAAGCTCTACTCCCAGGAAATGAAAAAAATGTGGTGAGCCACGCTGGTATCACTCCAAATATAAAAGATATACTTCCAACTCCCACCATCAAAACTAACGTATTCAGTATATATTCAGGAAAAAGTGTACTGATTACCCACCCAGAATCCGCTGATTTTGTAAATAAGATCGATATTAACGATAATATAGGGCAAATAAATAATATACTTACTAGAGATAAGAATATATTTTTTAATATTCTTAAAAGCATTAAATTAAATCCACACTTAATATTAAAATGTTATATGCAAAAGCTGAAGATATCCAGAGCTGATCTATTGAATATCCTCATGATTTTATATATTATATTCTAAGTTGATAAGTTAATAGTCATGAGCTTTGTTATAGTAACTTTTTACCATTTTGTAGAACTCTCTAACTATTATGACATGAAAGATGAAATAAAAGCTGCATGCGATGACGTTGCACTGAAGGGTACTATACTCCTTGCAGAGGAGGGCATCAACGCAACCATATCTGGTGGAAGAAACGCAATTGATAAAATATTTGATTTTCTACGTTCTGATTGTAGGCTGGAAGATCTTATGTGGAAAGAAAGTGCAGCAGAATATCAACCATTTAGTAAGATGAAAGTGAGATTAAAAAGAGAAATTGTAAACCTCGGCGTAAGCAATCTTGATATTTCTCTTAGAGGTAAATGTGTTGATCCAGAGTATTGGGATGATTTTATCTCTCGACCTGACGTTTTAGTAATAGACACACGAAATGAGTACGAAGTAAAATTAGGCAAGTTTAAAAATGCAATTGACCCAAACACTCAGTGTTTTCGTGAATTTCCTCAGTGGGCAAAGTCATTTTCTGAAAATAAAGACCTGAAAGTGGCCATGTACTGTACTGGTGGAATAAGATGCGAAAAATCTACAGCATACATGCAAAGCCTTGGATTTAACGATGTGTACTATCTTAAAGGTGGTATTCTTTCTTATCTTGAAAACACTCATAATAAAAATGGTAATTGGGAAGGTGAATGTTTTGTTTTTGACGATAGAATTGCTGTTAATAACTCACTTGTTCCAAGCGATAAAATAAAATGCATATTTTGCTCGAATCAAGTTCCAACTGGTGAACTGAAATCAGTCTCACGTGGTCAGGTGGTTTGCTCTGATTGTAAAGCTTAGCAATTAAAAAACTGGATTTATCTACACATGTCTATTCAGCTAAGCGATTTGAAACTAATTCGTAACTTCCTCTTTGAGTTGAGCAATTTCAGCTTTAGGAAGACCAGTAGGTTCAGCTATCAAGTCAACAGACACGTAAGCTTTAAGTAGGTTTTTAGCCTCTTCAATTTTTCCTTCTTCCTACCTTTCTCTCTAGCATCATCAAGTTTTTTAGCAAGAACAGCCTTCTCATCTCGGATACGCTTTACCTCTTGCTCATATGCTATGAACTCCTTTTCTGACCAGTTGACCTATTTAGTTCTTCATATGCTCTCTTTATTATTAAATCACTTCCTATTATTTTTTCCAATTCCCTTTCTCTGGTTTTTCCAGCATACTTGAAGAAGCAGACCAATTTTTCGACTGTACTCTCCAATTGATCTTCCTTCGTCTTAGGAAATTTTGGCAGTTCAATAAATGCAAAATAAAAATCTTTTAAACCATGCTCATTGGTATCCTCATCCCGAATAGTGTGCTTTGATTTATACTCAGACTTATCAGGAAACAGGATACAATCTAGTTTTTCATAAAAGTGGTGCATTTTAACATAACTTTTATACTCACCTATTCGATAAAATTCCTAGATTCCAGCGTCAAGCGCTGGAATGATAGATCTATGGGTGTATCCAAGTAGCCCCTTTTTTTGTCATCCAAGTAGCTGACACTGGGATCTATAGTACTACTTTAGCAATAAATACTTAAGAAATTTGCCAAATAAAAAAGGCAAAAGAAGCCCCGTTAGCTGGTATTCACTATCTATCTTTTAAGTTGGCATTTTTTTACTGTCTTAGACGTTTTAATAAATGCATTTTGCTTGTATTAGGTAAAACCTTGAAAGTTTATAAAGGCATGAGGTACACGTAGTGCAAAAAATTGAACAACAGTACGCCAAGTATATTGAATTTTTTTGTTGTTTAATCTGTACAGACTGAGGCTAAATAATAGCTTCATTACTATGATAAAGGTAATGACAAAAGCTGTCAAGTGGTTTTTTGTTTCTATTAGAAACAGTTATTGTATGCCTAGCGCGCTACCAAAAGCTATTTTTTATGCAAGAAGTCTATCGGTGAGTTAACAAAAACTGCTTGTAACTAGTTGTTAATAATATATAATGTATTATTTCTAATAAAGTTTAAATTGAAGGGCACATTGCATGAATAATAGCGATCCAACAGCAAATCTACCACTTAGTATCAGAAAACTATCGTCAAACAAGTTCATAGAAGATATATATCAAAGCCAGTTTGGAGATCAAAGTAACATTTTATTTGAAGATTCTTTTATTAATAAAGTTAAGGAAGGAGATGTAGTAGAAGGTGTCATTACACGAATAAATCCTAATGACATCGTGGTCGACGTTGGCTTAAAGTCTGATGGGAGAATTCCAATCAAGGAGCTTGGTTGCAACGATGAGATTGTTGTTGGTTCTAAAATTAGAGTTTACGTAGAGAGAATTGAAGACTATCATGGTAATGTAGTTCTTAGCCGTGAAAAAGCAATTAGGGAAGAAAAATGGCATAAACTGGAAGAAGATACAGTTACAAAGGCTGAAGTCAGTGGAATTATCAAACGCTCAATTAAATGCGGCTTTATTGTTGATCTTGGCGATGGAATAAGTGCCTTTTTGCCGCTGAGTCATGTGGATCTGAAGAAAGTAAAAGATGCCAATCACCTTATTGAAACTGAGCAAAAGTTTATCGTGCTTAAAATGGATAAGAAACAGGGTAATATCGTAGTATCAAGGAAGTTAGTATTGGAAAAATTGCATGCTGGTGAAAAAAACAAGTTTTTAGAGTCTTTAAATGAGGGAGATATAATAGAAGGAAAAATAAAAAGCATTACTCATTATGGTGTATTCGTTGGCATCCATGAGTCAGATGCAGTAGGGGTTATAGATGGATTGCTGCATATTACAGATATCTCTTGGAGTAGGGTAAGTCACCCATCTGCAGTTTTCGTTTGTGGCCAGACTATAAAGGTCAAAATTATAAAAATAGATAAGGAAAATGCAAAAGTTTCCCTAGGTATAAAGCAGCTAGAAGATAACCCTTGGCAAGATGTAGAGTCAAAATATCCGATTGACAGCGTTCATAAAGGACATATAACAAGCATAGAAGATTATGGGTTATTTGTTGAACTTCAGCCTGGAATTGAAGGTTTGGTTCACTCATCAGAAATAACTTGGGTTAAGAGCAATCTACCAGTCAGTAGTCTTGTAACTAGGGGGCAAGAAGTGCCTGTTAAAATTCTCAGTATCGATACTACTAAAAACAGAATGAGTTTGAGTATGAAAAGGTGTGTAGATAACCCTTGGCAAGTATTTGTCAATAAATACCCCCCTGGCTCCATTGTCTCTGGTAAGGTTAAAAATAATGCCGGCTTATATATATCTGTTACTTTTGATGATTGTGAAATAGACGAAAATGTTGAAGGGACAATTTATGTACAAGATCTAAGTTGGTCTAAAAATGGTTCAGATGAGATAAAAAAGTATAATATAGGCGATGCGGTAGAGGCAAAAGTAATAAGGGCTAACGTGAATCGAACAAGAATTCACCTTGGCATAAAACAAATAGAGTATGATCCACTTATAGAA
>NZ_JACZHU010000061.1:0-6543 GCF_020278605.1 Wolbachia endosymbiont of Mansonella perstans
TGTGAGTTGCTTTTCAGGGGTATCAACGTTTCCAATGAGCAATACTCTTCCTTCGCTTACTTTAACCTTTATAGATGAAAATAGTCCATGCTTTAGGAGTCCTTTATTGATTCTAATTACCATAGTTGTATCATCAACAATATTTCCCAAAGATTTATCTTGTGTTGTTATTGCTGTTGCTGTAGCCACTACGCTACCTATTATAAGTGGTGTACAGCCACTCTGTGTAATTAGAAAAATTCCAAGTAAGAAGCTTGTTGTTAGTCTCATTATTGATTTTCAGGTTTAGAATTTTCATAAGGAATGTTAATAAGCTTTTTTGATTGTGTAAATACTATAAATTAAGTAAGACTTAAGACCTTGAGTCTTTTTAAGACGGTACTTATAATTAGGGTGATAGGAATAGTTTATGTTAGTTATAAGTTGCTGAAAAATTCTTGCGGATATGGCGGAATTGGTAGACGTGCCAGGTTTAGGTCCTGGTGAGCTTGCTCGTGGGGGTTCAAGTCCCTCTATCCGCACTCAAAGTCATGTACTTGGATTAAAAAAAAGGTTTATGATTACTAAATATACTCTAATGTTTGTGTAAAAACTCGTTCTTAAGGATTGTATTTTACTGAGATTCTAGTAAAATAGCTTTATAAAAATATAAATTAAAACATTGATAAATAGGTTATGATGTCCAGCAACATACCTCAAAATGCAGTCGAAGTAGATACATCAAGTAATATATATACCTATAAGAAGCTTAGTGTAGATAAACTAAAGCATGAGTATGAAATCACAGTTAGTAGCGATTATATAGAACAAAAGATGAATTCTAGATTACAAGAGGTAGTGAAGAATGCAAAATTGCCTGGATTTAGATCCGGGAAGACGCCTTACGATCTTGTTGTTAAAAACTATAAAAGTGAAGTTTTGGAATATGTAGTGAATAATACGGTTGACTGTTGCTCAAGTGATTTAATGAAAAAAATTGAAGTCAAGTCTCACATTCATCCTAAGATTGATATTATATCATTACCGGATCTGGATAAAAAGGATGAAAAAGGCGATTTTGTATACAAACTGTCTTTTGAGTCAATGCCAGAAGTTCCAACAATAGATCTTGGTAAAATAAATTTGAAGAAAGTTGAGGCAAAAATCGAAGAGGGAGACATAAAGGAATTTATTGATTCTATAAAAACAAAATTTCCTAATCTTATCTCTGTTGATGATGATTCTTATCAAGCGAAAAATGGGGATAAATTGACAATTGATTTTGAGGGGCGGATTAGAAACAAACTCTTTCAAGGTGGAAGTGGCAAAAATTTTGCTGTTAATTTAGGATCCGGCGCATTTATCGATGGTTTTGAAGATCAATTAATTGACGTGAAAAAAGGAGAAACAAAAAGCTTTAAGTTGAGGTTTCCCGAGGATTACCAGGTAATTTCCCTTGCGGGACAAGAGGCTACTTTTTCTGTCCGAATTAATGATATTCAGATTGCTGAAGATTTTGGAAGTGATGATGAAGTAGCTAAGAGGATTGGTTTTGAGGATTATTCTTCGCTAATAAATCATGCAAAAGAAGTAATTGATAATCAATGTAAAGAAATGGGAGAACTCTTAATTAAGAAGGAGCTATTTGATTGTTTGGATGCTAGTTACAGCTTTGATTTGCCTACAGACGTAGTAAAACAGGAACAGCAGAGAGTGGAAAGAGAGTTGAACTCTAAAGATGACTCTTGTAAGGAAGCTGAAAGACGAGTAAAGCTTGCAATGTTACTTATGAAGTTCAGTACAGAACATAAAATATCATTAACTCAAAATGATGTTTTAAATGTTATTCTGAATCAGTATGTCAATAAAGATGTACTGCTTAATAGAGCATTGAAACATTTTAGCTCAAACAGGCAATTTCAGGAGTTAGTTAGAGGGCAAGCTCTTGAGCATAAAGTTACAGATTATATAATAGAAAAAGTTAATAAAGAAGAGCAAATTGTTTCTGTGAAAGGGTTAAAGGAATTATTTGATAATATTTAGTAGAAAAAGGTATGACTCTTATACCAATTGTAATTGAGCAAACTAGTCGTGGTGAACGTGCCTATGACATATATTCGAGGTTAGTGAAGGAAAGAATAATTTTTGTAACTGGTCCTATTGAGGACAATATGGCCAGCGTAATAGTAGCACAACTTTTATTTTTAGAATCGGAAAGCCCAGATAAAGACATTTTTATGTATATTAACTCCCCAGGTGGCATTGTAACTGCTGGCTTGTCGATCTATGATACAATGCAGTATATAAAACCAGATGTTTCAACTTTGTGTATAGGTCAAGCTGCATCTATGGGCTCTTTGCTGCTTGCAGCTGGTACAGAAGGTAAGCGTTACTCTCTGCCTCATTCAAGAATTATGATACATCAGCCATCTGGTGGTTGTCAGGGTCAGGCAACTGATATAGAAATACATGCTAATGAAATTTTGCGAATTAAGAAAAAGCTAAATCAGATTTATGAAAAACATACTGGAAGTTCACTGAAGCAAATTGAAAGAATGATGGAAAGAGATAAATTCATGGATCCTGAAGAAGCCAGGAAAATTGGCTTGGTTGACAGAGTAATAGCTGAGCGTAAAGATATTAAGATTGAAAGTATTAGAATTGGACAATAAGGTGAGTTAATGGACAACAATGATGATTTACACTACTGTTCTTTTTGCAATAAAGCACAAAATGAAGTAGATAAGTTAATTACTAATTCTTCAGACGGTTTGAAAGTGTTTATTTGTAATGAGTGCATAGAGTTATCTCATAGAGCAATAAGCCAAAAGAAAAGTGGGGCATTTAATTCAGATTATATGTCTGATGTGAAGTTGCTACTAAAAAAACCTGAAGATATAAAAATTTTTCTTAGTAAGCATGTTGTTGGTCAAGAACACGCGCAACATGTTTTGTCTGTAGCAATGTATAACCACTGTCAGTCTATGGCACAATTTCACTCGATAAGCGATGTTGAGATCGAAAAATCGAATGTAATGCTCATTGGTCCTACTGGTTCTGGTAAGACTTTGCTAGCCAAAACACTCGCTAAAGTTTCAGATGTGCCGTTCGCGATGGCTGATGCAACAACTCTGACTGAAGCAGGTTATGTAGGTGATGATGTGGAAAGCGTGTTATCGCGTCTATTGCAAGCAGCAAATTATGATGTTGCAAAGGCACAACGTGGTATAGTGTTTATAGATGAAATAGATAAAATCACAAGGAAATCTGAAGGTACTTCGATAACACGTGACGTTTCAGGCGAAGGAGTCCAACAAGCCCTACTTAAGATTATGGAAGGCACAGTTGCTTACGTTCCGCCACAGGGAGGAAGGAAACACCCACAACAGGAATTTGTACAAGTAGATACTAATAATATACTATTTATTTGTGGAGGGGCTTTTGAAGGTTTAGACAAGATCATTGAAGCAAGAAAGAAAGGAACATCAGTTGGCTTTGGAGCAGATATCAGTCAATCTAAAGAGCAAAGGAAAAAAAATACTTTACGTGATGTTCAACCTGAAGATTTAATTAAATTCGGTTTGATACCGGAGTTTGTAGGGCGTGTTCCAATAACTGCTGTTTTAGATGAGTTAGATCACGAAGATTTAGTACATGTACTGATAGAGCCAAGAAATGCACTAATAAAGCAGTACAAAGCATTACTTGCGTTTAGCAAAGTAAATCTTGAATTTTCAGATAACGCGGTATCAGCTATTGCTGAAAAAGCTATGAGTTACAAGACAGGTGCAAGAATGTTACGTGCTATTTTAGAGTCACTTTTGCTTGATGTTATGTATACAGTTGGAAACGGGGGTTTTGAAGGTAGTACAATAGTAGTTACTAAGGAAATGGTGGAATCAGGAAAAGTAGTGATCAATCGTGGCAACAAGGGTGGCGTTGTAGCAGGGGGTTGATGGTTAATTTAAACATGTATTATGAACATTGAGTGTGCTATGGACTCTGATTTTGCTACATTGCCGGTATTGCCTTTAAGAGATGTGGTAATTTTTCCAAGTGTAGTGGTACCTTTATTTATAGGCAGGGAAAAATCCATTAGTGCGTTAGAGTATGCAATTAATAATAGTAGTCACCAAAATAAGATTTTTCTTGTGACACAGCAAGATGGCTCTCTTGACAACCCAGAGCCACAAGATCTTTATGAAGTAGGTGTGCTAGCAAATATTGTACAGCCATTGATAAAATTGCCTGATAATGCGGTAAAAGTTGTAATCCAAGGGATCAGAAGAGGAAGAGCTGTTGAGTATATTGACTCTCATACTTTATTACAGGCTAGAGTAGAATTGGACAATTATCATGAATACGAGGAAGATGAGGATAATGTCGATCTGGAAGCTTTAAAGCGATCTGTTATAGGTGCGTTTGATAGCTGGTGTAAACTGAACAAGAAAAACCAGCCTGATATTGTTGTTAATCCTGTTGAGCAGATCAAAGAAATTGATCTGCTTGTAGACACGATAGTTTCATATTTGAATATAAAAGCATCAGGTAAGCAAAGCATACTTGAGACTTATGGTCCGGGGGAACGTTTAAAAAAAACTTTTACTTTTATTGAGAGAGAAATCAGCATTCTGAATGCACAAAACCGTTTATATAAAACAATTAAATCACAAGTTGAAAGCACTCAGAAAGCCTACTACCTCAATGAGCAGTTGAAAGCTATACAGAAAGAATTGGGCGAATTTGAGAATGGAGAAGAAGGAAATATAATAAATGAATTTGAAAAAAAGATAGAAGAAATAAAGCTTTCTCAGGAAGCAAGGGAGAAAGCTATAACTGAGTTGAAAAGATATAAGAAAATGAATCCCATTTCTCCTGAAGCTACAGTTATATCTAATTATCTGTATTGGTTGCTTGATCTGCCATGGGGAAAATACAAAGATGCAAAAATTAATTTAAATGCAGCTAAAAAAATCTTAGATGAAAATCATTATGGTATAGAGAAGGTAAAAGATAGAATAATAGAGTTTTTGGCAGTGTTAAAGAGAGTAAAAGAGATCAAGGGTCCTATACTTTGCTTATTGGGACCACCTGGTGTTGGTAAAACTTCTTTAGCTAGGTCTATGGCAAGAGCAGTAGGAAGAGATTTTGTTCGCATAGCTCTTGGTGGTGTGCGTGATGAATCTGAAATACGTGGCCATAGAAAAACTTATGTTGGCTCAATGCCCGGCAAAGTCATTCAACACATGAAAAAAGCTAATTCATGCAACCCACTTTTTTTACTTGATGAAATAGATAAGATGGGTTCTGATTCGCGTGGTGACCCTGCATCTGCGTTGCTTGAGGTTTTGGACACTGAACACAATAAGCACTTTACGGACCATTACCTAGAAGTTGAGTTTGATCTTTCAAGTGTAATGTTTGTCGCTACAGCAAACAGCTTGAATTTACCACACCCTTTGCATGATAGGATGGAAATCATACAATTATCTGGTTATACTGAAGATGAAAAAATTAGCATCGCTAAGTATCATTTAATTCCCAAATTAAAGAAAGAGCATGGTTTGCGTCAGAAAGAATGGAGTATAACTAACGATGCACTGTATGAGTTGATACGTTTATATACACGCGAGAGTGGGGTTCGCAGTATGGAGAGGGAGCTTGCAAAGCTCATGAGAAAGGCAGTGAAAAAAATATTAGAAGGTAAAAATAAGAAAATATGTGTGGGAGTTAACGATTTACAAGGTTATTTAGGAGTGCGTAAATATACCTTTGGTATTGCAGAAAATGAGAGTTTAGTGGGGGTAGTAACTGGACTAGCCTACACTGAAACAGGTGGTGATATTTTAATGGTAGAGTCAGTTTTGATTCCAGGTAAGGGGGAAATAAAATATACGGGAAAACTTGGAGAGGTTATGCAAGAATCCATAAAGGCTGCGTATAGTTATATTCGGTCAAATTGTCTATTCTTTGGCATAAAGCCTGAAAAATTTCAAAACAATGATATACATTTGCATCTACCTGAGGGTGCTGTACCAAAGGATGGACCTTCTGCTGGTAGTGCAATATGCACATCCATTGTTTCTCTTATGACAAACATACCAGTTAACAAAAGTGTTGCTATGACAGGTGAAGTGACACTGCGTGGTAGAATTTTAGCTATTGGAGGCTTGAGAGAAAAGTTACTTGCAGCACTTAGAGGATCAATCAAGACTGTGATTATACCTAGTGAAAATGAAAAGGATATGCAAGAAATACCAGCAAGTATCAAGGAAAAAGTCGATGTAGTTTTTGTCAAGAATATTGATGAGGTTATAAAAATTGCTTTGATACAGCCTACTATTCCAATTGAAAGCGATAATGGAAACAATGCACCATCTTCCTCTGTAAAAAATAAGGACGATAATTTTTCTGGCTTAGAAACACTAAAGCATTAGCATAGTTTTTGCCTGAGAATTATTTAGGTAAAAACTACCTAACAACCTCCGCTAATCCCATTATCATAATACTGAAGCTATTTATTTAACTTCCCAATCTGTGCAGATTAAAATGACAAGAAAACTT
>NZ_JACZHU010000062.1:0-6428 GCF_020278605.1 Wolbachia endosymbiont of Mansonella perstans
TTTAACCTGCACAGGTTGAGAAGTTAAATAAATAGCTTTATTATCATGATAAGGGAGTTGAAAGAATTTTTCAAGTAGTTTTTTTGCTTCTATTGGATGACGTTATAGCTTTTTTTCACTGTTGCCCATCCGCTTTTTGTGTAGTGAGAGTGGAATTTGTTATAAACAGACTTTTTATACAATTAATTGTTGAAACTTTATTCTTTAAGTGTATCGTAATTAGTATACTTAAAAAGTATTACAGTTCTTTATAAACAGTAAATATTAAGGTATTTCATATGTCAGATGATTTGTGGGGTTTTCTTATAGATATTCCCAGTGGAGGTTACATAATTGAGAGTTTATACTGCGCAGGTGATGAGTGTAGTAGTTACACAGGAAATATCGATCCAAGCGATACCTGGAAGTTTAACTTGGTTTCTCCGGACGGTAAGGTAGCAAAAAAATTTGAAGCTAGTGTAACGGATCTTTTCGAACCGAGAATTTGCCTTAGTGTAGACAGCAGTGGTAAAAAAACCGATTTTGATATCTCTTCTAAAAATTGTAACATAACAAAAGATGGGCTTCTTTGCATTGATGGAAACAATCAAGATCATAAGCTTAAACTTTTGATAAAAAAATATTAGTTTCTACATCTCGGGTGTAACGTTTAATATAGGTGCTATTTTACTTATAATGCTCTTGGCTACAAGTGCAACGGTTATTCCTCCGGTATGGTACTAGTCATAAGGTTAATCAATAACAATTAGTACTATATACCTTGGGTCAAGCGTAGTCAGCACTTCTATAAAAGGTGTTATGTTTGCATCTTTGTTATATTTACCATTTACAACTTTTTCTGCTGATCAGTTTTACCTCCTATTGCATATGCTTTTATGTTAGCTCTCCTTTCCGTTCCATCTGTTACTGCTGCACGTAACAATTTTCTTATCTCTCTGGAAGTGCTTTCTGCAAACAATCTGCTCCCCTATACCCTTTTTTTGTTCAATATCAAAGTTGCATTGTGAAATATCCCATCGTTGACTAGTGAAGCTACAGTTTGTGCAATATGCATAGGAGTTATAGCTATTCCATAACCGTAAGACGCCGTTATTAAAGTGCTTTCACTCCATTTATCCGGAACTATCGGTATGGATTTTTCTGGCACTTCTATTCTCAAAGGAGAAAATAGCTCCATGGCCTTAAAATACTCTACCTGCTTTTCAACACCTAGTTTGGCTGCAATTTTTGCGGCACCAATGTTGGACGATTTTACAAACATATCTCGCACAGCAACTTTGGAATTTTGAACTCATGAAAATCCTGAATTTCATATTTCCCAATGGTGATTGGCTTTGATACGTCATATAAATCATTAGTTTTTACAACATTTGCATCAAGCGCTGCCGCTATTATAAAGAATTTTATCATCGATCCCATCTTGTACACTCCAAGACTGGCGCAATTAAACTTTTGTATATCTTTTGCCTTACTCTGCAGGTTGGAATTAAAGTCGTGCAGACAGACCATCGAAATGACTTTACTATCTTTCACACTTAAAACAGTTCCTACTCCACCAAGCGCCTGATATCCGCTCACGGCTCTAGTGAGTTCCTGATTTACTATGCTTTGTACTCGCGTATCTAAGGATAGTTGGAACATATCTACTGGCAGTGTCGTGACGCTGGTTACTTATGTATGCCTCAACTCCAGCAATGCCTTTACATCTATGTCGGTATAGCTAAGCACGTGTGCAAACAAACTATTGTGAGGGTATATACGCTTTACGTCATCATAAAAGTTTACTCCTGGCACGCCAGCGTCTTTTATTGCTAATAACTCTTGCAGAGTTAAATGCCGCTTTATCCAAGCAAATTTCTTTTTTGGAGTAAGTATTTCATATAAATCTTCGCATTCAAAGTCATCCAAAATAGAGCACAACTGTGCTGCTATACTCTCTGGATTCTTTACTCTGGTTGAATCTATATACAGTGATGTTGTTGGTACATTTGTTGCTATCATCACTCCATTTCTGTCCAAAATACCAGGCTGTCTATGCGCTATATTACTTTTTCTTAAGTCTTCTGGAGCAGCAAGCTAATCAAATGTTAAAGAGAACATACGAAAAATAATTATTATATAAAACATAAACAATGGTACTATAAAATATAGTGAGCGGAGCTTATTTCTCAGTAACGCTTGCATATTTATTTGACTTAAAAAAAATGGAAGTCATCTTAGCCGAGCCACGCGGTTTTTGCGCGGGAGTCAAAAGAGCTGTGGACATATTAACTATCACTTTAGGAAAACACAAGAACAAGCACCAAGTTTATGTGCTGCACGAAATTGTCCACAACAAATATATAGTAGAAGACTTTAAGAAACAAGGCGTAGTTTTTGTAAACAGTACTGAGGACATTAAAGACAATGGGGGAATATTGATCTTCAGTGCACACGGAGTGTCAAAAAGTATTGAAGAAGAGGCAAAAAGAAAGGGTATTCAAGTGATTGATGCAACATGCCCTCTAGTCAGTAAAGTACATAAAGAAGCAAAAAGGTATGAGGATAGCGGCAAAGAATTAATTCTGATTGGGCATGAAAACCACCCAGAAGTTAAGGGAATTAGAGGAAGAGTAGACAATCCTATCACTTTAGTGCAAACCGTAGAAGATGTACACAATTTAAAAGTTAAAAATCCAGACAATTTGTCTTACGTCACGCAAACTACGTTAAGTGTCGATGATACCAGCGAAATTATTGCTGCTCTAAAGCTTAGATTTCCAAGCATCACAGGTCCTAATTTAAAAGATATATGCTACGCAACACAAAACAGGCAAAATGCTGTTAAAAAACTAGCTGAAATCGTAGACACAGTGTTAATTGTAGGAAGTAGAAATAGTTCGAATTCAAATCGCTTATTAGATCTATGCATCGCTAGAAGGAAAAGAGCCTATTTGATTGATAATTATAGTTGTGTAAACAAAAGCTGGCTGCAGGGTGTAGAAAAGATGGGAATCACTGCAGGTGCTTCTGCTCCTGATATATTGGTTGATGAGCTAATAGACTACCTGAAAACACATATGAACATAAAAGTTTCAGTTATGCCAAGTGGTGTTACTGAAAACGTTCAGTTTAAATACCGAATTTAGTTTAAAACAAAACTAGTCCGCTAGCCTTTATTTGGGTATTGTTGGTATCAATTTCCACTATACAGAAAGCGGATGGACAACAGTGAAAAAAAGTTATAACATCATCCAATAGAAATAAAAAAACTACTTGAAAATTCTTTCAACCCCTTACCATGATACTGGAGCTACTATTTGACCTCCCAATCTGTGCAGATTAAAATGACAAGAAAACTTGTATTTGGAGTACTATTGTTCAATTTTTCGCACTATGTGCACTGCATGTCTTTTAAAACTAAAACTTTCAGGTTTTTACCCACACAAGCTGAAACGCACTTATAAGTCGTTTAAGACATCATCCAACACCGGATTTTAAAATAGAGAGTAAAATAACTAGCTACCTCGTGGTTTTATTGTCTTTTTTTTCCGCTTGGTAAATTTCTTAAATATCATAGCTTAGACTAGTTGCTTTTTAAAGCTGCTAAATTGCATCGTTTAAGGCATAAAAACGCCAATACTGAAAATAAATATCGACTAGGGTTTCTTTTACTTTTTACCCATTTAGTAAATTTCTTAAGCATAAAGATTATACTAATTTTCGTTATCAAACAAAATACATAATAAATTTGCTAATCGTAGGAAAACTTTTTAATTTGTCCTATTACCATTGATATTACCTGAAACAATTGGAGCTTCTCAAGTTGCAAAAAACATTTTAAAGCCCAAAAGAATGATGTAAAAATTTTTGGGTGATCCAGAAAACATTCTGCTACCATGCCGAGCAGCAGATATGGTATTATGTTGTTTAACTCAAAAACTCATATTTTAACAGTCAGAGCGAGGAAACACATTCCTCGAGCGAATAACTTTGTTATACTAACATGGAAGCAAAAGGATCTGAATCCTTTCCACAGCTTCTTATTATTATCTCTCACATCGCTTAGCTGAACGAATACAGTTTTTGTAATCTATGCTAGCTCTACTCCCATTCCTTTTGTAATACTATCAACATTTAAGCTAGATCTTGCTTTATTCTCATCAGTTAACTTATCAGAGCTAATATACTTAAGATTTTCTATTGTATCTATTACATTCTGTTCATTACAATTCAAGCTAAATAATCTTCTCATTAAAGGTATCTTAACCTCTTGGATAAGATTAGAAACTATTTGGTTACTGTTATCATCTAATTTGTCCAAAGCATCGAGGATTTCTTGATGATTCTTCTTTTTTTTAGCTCTTTCTTAATAAATTCACATGCCTCATTTTCTGCATGCATTCCAATTCTATCTTCCATGAGATATTCTATCCTAATACCAGGGTGTATTCCTTCTAATAACTTTAGCATTGCACCAATAATGCTGGTAAAGCAGGTTTAAGGAACAACTGTTCCTTTAGCATAGTTCATGGCATACATTAAAGACCTTACAAATCCTTGCCTTTTTGCTTCAATTGATTCATCATCTCGATTATTACAGGCCTTTAGAACCAAATATAAAATTTGTCTCCCCTGTGAGTCCAGAAACATGAACTTGTTTATCATCATTGCACCATTCTTTAAGAAAACTAATCAATTCTCTTTTATCATTGTTTTCAAACCATTTTTTCCCTCTATATACTTGATAAACTCAATAAAGATTCATCATTATGTATAACACCATTGGGTTCTTGCATCTTCTCACCATATTCACCTTTGAGTGTATTAATACTATTAACGATGCTATTGTTTGCTATATGAGGCATCATATGTTCTTTCATAGCATTCATTATATTCTTCATACAATTAGATTCTCATACAAACTATCGGAAAGTAGCTTTATGAAGCTTTAAGTAAGGCTATGGGGTTAAGTTTTGCTGGTCTTGTTTCAGGCTGTAATAGGATTATTCCAATTGCCAATGGTATCGGTGCTAACAGCCAAGTTAATATTAAAGGCTTAGAGAAAAAATAATAAATTGCTAGTCCCGCAATACATAAAACTAAGAAAGATAAATAGAGAGCAGTTCTAACTTTACCGGAGCCACTACGAGGAAATTGTACTTGAGAAAAAAACTACCATAGCCTACTCTCTCATACTATTAAATTTTTATAATAATATATATAATGGTTTTAAATTTCAATGTTTAAGTATCTTATCATCTGCACACTCACCATATTCAATTTCAACTGTAGAGTGCGCTATTTTAAACTTATCCAGCAATATTTTTTTTATTCCATACAAAATATCAGTGTGTTGCACTTCTCGCTTAATTTTAGCATGCATAGTTATTATGAAATAATTGTCAGACAATGACCATGCATGTATATGGTGCACATCTATCACTTCAGGTAGCTTAGATACAATCTCACTTTTTATTTCTTCAGCAGAGATACCTTCAGGTGTACCTTCAAGAAGTATATGACAGGAATTCTTGAGAATTTTATAGCCGCTATTTAGAATTATTACGCTAACAAATACTGATAATATTGGATCTGCTACCTGCCATCCAGTAAACATAATAATTATGGATGCAAGTATAGCAGCTACAGAACCTAAAATGTCTCCTATAACGTGCAGTACAACGCTTTTTATGTTTATGTTGCTTTCGCATTTACTATGTAATACAAAAAAGACTACAATATTAGCAATCAGCCCCAGTATGGCAATCATTAACATTATTTCCCACTCAACATTGACTGGAAAAATAAACCTCTTTACTGACTCAATTATAATGATTGCTGCAATGAGAAATAGAGCTAAACCATTGACAAATGCTGCAATTATCTGCAACCGATGATACCCGTATGATCTTTGCAGGTCAGATTTCTTAGCTGAAAACCTATGCGCCACCCAACTTAAGACTAAGGCAAAGAGGTCAGTGAGCATATGTCCTGCATCTGATAGCAGGGCAAGCGAATGTGAAATTATTCCACCCACTATCTCCATGAGCATTGTTATCACGACTATTATTATGGAATAGATTAAGCGTTTGGACTCCGCTACTGAGTGTTTACCATTATGTACCACTACCATATAAAATCTTTTAATGAACAAAAATGGGTAACACTGGACTCGAACCAGCGACCGCTTGCACGTCAAGCAAGTGCTCTACCAACTGAGCTAATTACCCATTGTCGCTTTAGTATAGTGCTTCAACAGGATGAAAGTCAATTTGCTTTTAGACTATTGATTTTTCGCATAACAAACCAGCTTTTAGCAGCGTGCTGGGCATATCATTCAGAAAAGAAAAAGCTATTTAACAAATTCTGCCGACACCCTTACCATAGTAATAGGGTATTTCTGATTGAAAACTTGTTTTTGATCTCCAGGCTCAATGACAAAATTC
>NZ_JACZHU010000063.1:0-6336 GCF_020278605.1 Wolbachia endosymbiont of Mansonella perstans
AATCTTTATAACTGCTTTACTTCCATGTATTTGCAACTCTATAACATCTTCACCGGTAAAGCTGTTTGGAGCAGGAAAATAAATGACTATTCCATTGTCGATTAATTGACCTGAATCATCATATAGATCAACTAAAGTGGCAAACCTAGGTTTGATGTCTTTTGTAATATGAAAATGATTTAAAGCCTTAAGCGCGCGACTACCTGAAATCCTGATTATTGCAACCCCTGACTTACCAAATACGGTTGATAAAGCGAAAATAGTTTCACCTGTGCTCGTCATACATAAGCTAGTTTATTTCTCAACAATGCTACACTTAAGAAACCAAAATACCTAATTTGAAAGCGCTCAAAATTTTCATTCATTTTACTAATTTGTATTAACACAGCACTACTGTGTTAATAAATTAAGATATCTATGAATATATTAGATAAAAAAAGTTACAAAAGTCACTTATTGGCTAGTATTGACTTAATATTTATTATAGAATTGATTACTAACTAAATAATCTTGCTTATGCGTAAAATACTAATTTTATTGTTGATAATATTGCCAATTAAGTTGCTTGCGGTTGAAATTGAAATTATTGCAGATGTAAATGGTGAACCAATTTCAAATTTAGATGTTGAAAAACGCGTTAATCTGATAAATTCACTGTTTCACACTCAAAATGGAAAGGAACTAAGGCTTCAAATTCTGAGGCAGCTAATAGACGAAATTATCATTATCAATGAGACGCAAAGGTTAAATATAAAATTAAGTGATGAAGAGTTAAATGATGCCGTCGTGTCATTTCTAACGCAAAGCTTTAAAATTAAGGATGATGAGATTGATCAATATATAAAAGAACATAATATAGACCTTAGCATCTTAAAAAAACAAATAAAATGTCAGCTTTTGTATGGCAAAATTGTTGAAATGAGAATCGTGCCGTTTATCAATATAAGCGATAAGGAAGTAAACGATGCAAAAGGGCAAATAGAGAAGCCAGATTATCTGATCACATTCCAAGAGTTCATAGTTCCTAGCCAAGAAGGCGAGAATATTTATAGTATAGCTGAAGATTTGGCGAAAAAATTACGCAATAGTAATAACGACTTTATTCCAGAACCTCCAATAAAGATGCGTAAAGCAACAGTTAACTTGAATCAATTGAAAGGCAACCTCAAGAGTGCTTTAGAAGGACTAGAAACTGGTGACATAGCAGGTCCAGTAAGTCTTAGCAAAGGTTACTCCATTGTAAAAGTAACAGATAAAGTACAACTCAATCATGCACTACTGGAAAGCACTTTAAAATTAAAACAGGTAGTAGTTAAAAGCTCTGAAAGTTCATTAGATGATCTCAAAGAGCAGAAAGTCAATTGTTTAAATTTTGATAAATTGGCAGATAATCTTAAGTTGCCAAGTGCAAAAGAATTTGAAATAAGGATGCGGGATTTAAACCCTGATTTACAGGCCTTATTTAGTAAAACAGGGATGAATGAAATAGTAGAATTCAGGGAAAATAGCACCGCCAGGTTAATGATGTTGTGCGATATCAAAAGCAATACTGCAGACACAAAAGCTATTAAACATCAGATATACCAACAAAAGATTATGATACAAAGCAACTTGCTACTGAATGATATGCGTAAAAATACAGCTGTCAGTTATCGATATAGTTAACTGAAACTAGAACTTTCGAGCGGATATATCATTAGATCCTTGCATAACCAGTTTATGGTGAGGAATTTTTAGGAGAAACGCAGATGAATACTGCAAAATGCTTGAAGTATCTGAAGAGCGTAAGCAAGTTTTGACGCAGAAATTACCATCAGAAGGTAGGCTATGCAAGAGATCTATTTTGCAAGTACACAGTTTTGCCGGATACAATAGTACGCACTACGTATCCTTTTGCCTTACACCCATCAAAAGGAGAATTTTTTGATTTACTAGCAAAATTGTCAATTTTTATTTCCCATTCGTAATTTAGGTCAACCAAAATTAAGTCTGCATCAAGGTTTTTTTGTATACGACCGCGTGGCACGTGTATTATATCCGCAGGTTTGCATGTCAATTTTGCAAATACATCAAACAGGCTCATTTGTCCACTGTGGTAAAGTTCAAGTGAAAGAGGCAGCATTGTCTCAAGACCTACGATACCAAATGCAGCGTTCTCAAGTGGCAGATCTTTGGAACTATGATCATGTGGTGCGTGATCAGTTGCAATGCAATCAATCACACCTGTTTTTAAACCTTCAATCATAGCTAATCGATCTTCTTTGGTGCGAAGTGGCGGATTCACTTTTGCAACTGCTCCATGTTGTTTTACTATGTCCTCAGTTAAAGTGAAGTGATGAGGTGTTACTTCGCATGTAACATTCAGTCCTAAGTCTTTTGCACGCTTAATAGCGTCAAGTGAATCTTTTGCAGAAACGTGTAAAATGTGATAGTGCACGTTTTCCATATCTTTCATGAGCAGTATATCGCGACTTACCATGACCGATTCTGATGCACTTAAAATTCCCCTTATTCCCAATTCCTCAGAAATCTTACCTTCATTGATTGCACCGCCTGCTGATAAATTTAAATCTTCCGCATGCTGAGCAATCGGAACACCCAGCATACTTGAATAAAGTAGCGCCTGTCTCATAATCATTGGATTCATAACTGGCATACCATCATCAGTAAACCCAACTGCACCTGCTTCCTTTAAAAGTGCCATTTCAGTCAACTTTTCTTCTGGAGTGGTGATTTTAGCGTAAAATTCAACGTTTACATATGAAGTTTCAAGCGCTCTATATTTCAAATACTTAGTCAAAACAACGCTATCAATTGCTGGAGCAGTGTTAGGCTGACAAACTACAGTAGTAACGCCTCCTGCAGCTGCAGATTTGCTACCTGTATGTATAGTTTCCTTATGCTCCTGACCTGGTTCACGAAAATGAGCGTGAATGTCAATAAGGCCTGGCATGAGAATAAGTCCTTCACAGTCTATTGTCTCATCAATCCCACTTGGAACTCCATTTGAAAATAACGACTCACTAAAATCAACGATTTTATTGCCTTCAGTTAGCAGTGAACCTTTTATATCGAGTTTAGTTTCTGGGTCGATAATTCGGGCATTTGTATATGCAATTTTGTAGCCCTCTCTCTGCCCTGTTTGCAATAAATTCCAAGTTTTAGTCATCAAATTGCAGTGTTGATTATGAAATAAATCTAAAGTTTTTTTTTATAAAAAACAACCAAATTAAAATGCAAACTACGTAGCTAAAGATTTCGGGTTACCTTAATTCAGATCATGAGGTGTTACAAGTTATGTAACACCTTTACAATGAAGAGTGTTATAGATTCGCTAACAATTTATTATTTTGCCAATCTACTTGTAAGTCATTCAATTTATCGCCTGCACCAAGTTTTGCACTTGGTGTATTTGATTCTAGGCTATTAGGTTTTGCACCCGTTGTATCTAACAAGCCCTTTTGCTTTTCCCTTTCACTCTTAATTCCCTGGTAGATGCAGAAGCCAATAAAACTAATCGCTGCTATAGCAACAACGCTGGCTACGACGCAACAAGTCAGCATTATTTTTTCTTGATCTACTACTGTGTCTGTAAGTTTTTCTACTTTTTCCTCTACATATGCGAGTCTTTCTTGCAGGCTGTTTAAGTGCTCTTGCATACTTTGAATCTGCTCAGAGTTGAATTGCTGACCTTTTTGCAATTCTTTTAACATACTAAATGCGATTTGGATCTGCTCAGTGTTGAACTGCTGACCTTTTTGCAATTCTTTTAACACACTAAATGCCCTTTGAAACTGCTCAGCATCCGTCTTTTGAAGTTTTTCTAGTACCTCTATTGTCGATTCATTAGAACCGAAAAAAAAATCATGAAGCCAATTTGTTGACATTTTTAATCCCTAATTAATTAATATATTATAATTTTACATTCTCAATGGTTAAGTTATTATTAAATTAGCTGCTTATAAAATGTAAAGATCCTTACACCAGGAAACTCATTATGGCCAACTCTTTGATCATAGATTTTCTGTTCCTGAGCAAGGTACTCACCTCCATTTTTAATAAAGTCAACATCACATAATTGAAACATGCTGTCTAATTCACGACTAAAAGTGAGCTGGGCAATATTTTGCTCAAAGAAATAAGATTTATCAAGCTTAGAATATAGTACTGCACACATCGTATTTTTATTAGGTCTAGCTTGGATTAGTTCCTTAATCTTTTCTTTACCTAACTTTTCTTCAAATTTTGCCTTTATTCCATTCTGGTTGAGTATATTCTGCTTATACTTATCACAGATTTTTTTCAATATAAGTGAATTTATAACAGCAATTATGTCATTACCATTTTTATTCGCTAAAATTCCATCAGGAATTATTACGTCACTTCCTATACCTTTTTACTCACCATCCCTACAATAAAGTTTTTTCCTATGCTCTTTGTACTTATCGTTACTAATGCTATCGAGAGCATCAAAATCCATATAAATTACTCATTCTTCCATTTGAGATCCCTTTTGCTCACATAGCATACAATAAGCTGCAATATACCGGAAGGTATCAATCTCAATTGCAAAGTGCGTTCTTTCCCCTCGGGTTCTTTGCTATACGTGTCATGAAAACAATCTTAAATGCTTATATCCTTTCCACTCTTGATCAATTTCTTTCTAACAAGGGCCATATTTATGGTCATGTAGATCTACGATATGTATTTCACCAATCCCTTTAAAATTATCCCTAAGTTCCCCTGGCAACGTTTTTCCAATGTCTTTTGGAATCCATGTTACAATGATTGGTGCTGTGTTGAGTAAAGTCTTTATTTTCTTATCTATACTTATAAACCTTTAATAAAAATCACTATACTTTATAATATGTTAAAATTATTAACAATTATTGAATATTCAGGAAAAACAATAGGGAGAGAGTCTAAAATAAATATTTTTTGTGTTGTATTATTAAATCATATTAATTAAACAATATTTTTATACGTAACACGTGTACCTTATAAATTTTTGCACATACTGCGAGTAATGAAGTTTGAAACAAATATTTTTATGTTATATACTAAATTATATTAATAAAGATTAGTTGAGTAGGAGCAACCGATGGTGCAACAAGAAATGGTAACAATTAATGCAGAATTACGTGATGTAACAAAAACAAAAGCGATGTATTCTCTAAGAAAGAAAGGATATATCCCTGCAGTTATATACGGTAAAGGACATGGTAATGTAAATTTAACATTGTCCGCAAAGGAATTCACGAAACAATATAAATCAGGTTCCCTTTCTGCACATGTTATAGAATTGAATATTTCAGGTAAAAAAGAATATGCTCTTGTTCGTGATATTCAATGGCATGTGGTAAAGGATACTGTACAACATGTCGATTTTCAATTTGTTGACAAAGACAGTGAAGTTAAAATAGACATACCTTTATCATTTATAAATGAAAGCAAATCTCCAGGAATCAAGCTAGGTGGAGTGCTTAATGTTTTATGTCGTTCTATTACTGTTAAATGCTCTCCTGACAAAATACCTCAGACTATAGAAGTTGACCTATCTGGTAAAATGATCGGCCAGTCTATACACATAAATGATGTGAAATTGCCAGAAGGTGTTAAACTTGCAGCACATGAGGAAGAAAACTTCACTGTTGTTACAATTTCTGCTGCCGATAGTAACATTGAAGAACTTCAAGCAAAGACAGAGGAATAGTGTATCTGCTAGTTGGGCTTGGTAATCCAGGTAACCAATATGAGCTCACTTATCACAATGTTGGCTTCATCATTGTTGATGCAATTTGCAAATGTTGGAGTTTTCAGCCGTTCTCTAAAAAAGCTGATTACCTGATAACCTCTGGCATAATTAATGAAAGTAAAGCTATGTTGCTAAAGCCTTATTCATTTATGAATAACTCAGGTATCTCTGTTGCAAAAATACGAAACTTTTATAAATTTTCGCTAGATAATATCATTATTATACATGATGATGCTGATCTGGAGCTTGGAAGAATAAAAATAAAGAAGGGTGGCAGCTCTGCTGGACATAATGGACTTAAATCCATAGATAGTTTTATTGGTAATGATTATTGGCGCCTGAGATTCGGAATAGGAAGGCCCAATGATCAAAGAGAGCTAGCAGATTATGTATTGTCCAAATTCGCAAATTTTAACAGCGCCGCCCATTTAGTAGAAAAAATAGCAAAAAACATACGCTTCATGCTGCAAGAAGATAATACAGCTTTTATTAGATCTCTTGAATAACCAATCTATGGTTACAGCTATACAAACATTGTGCTACTAGGAGAATGTCATGACAGTGCTTGATACTGGCATCCA
>NZ_JACZHU010000064.1:0-6234 GCF_020278605.1 Wolbachia endosymbiont of Mansonella perstans
AGGAAACTGGAGAAATCTTTAAGTAGTTTCTTTCGTTTCTATTGGGTAGCTTTTCCACTGTTGTCCGCTTAGACGACAGCAGATCACCTCTTTACAAAGATTTTATCGATAATGCGCATATCAATTATGCTCCAATCACTAAAAGTAAAATCAGTTGTGTTTTGCAAGTGGTTTAAATAATCCCATGCGCTATTAGGATTATCTTCAGGCAGCTTTACTGTGGAGACGTTATCAAGTATGATGTTCCATCTTCTATTTCTTACATAAACACAAGAAGAAATGTAATCACTCAATTGAGTTTTGCTTTCTAGTATGTCTTTAATAAATTTTAGGTTCGATAACGAGTTTTGTCCTGTGATTACAACAAGATTATCTATCGGATAGTTATTTGTAATCACTTTACCCTCGGAATCGATTACTGAAGTCCTGTTGCCATCTTTCCAGAGAGCAAACGGTTTATGCTCATCTATGTTAACATGTAAGGTGTTGGGCAAAGTTCTATAAATTCTTACGTGTTTTGTACATTTGCTTACGTACTGTATGCTATTAGCAAGTCTTGAAAGTGATACATATATAATTGGTTGCGTTTTATCTACCAAACCTAGAATGTCCTTTTCGTTTGTGAATTTATTGCCAGTTATAACTACTTCATCGATTGAAAATCCACTGCTGAGTAATAAACCAGATAAGCGATCATTACACCAAGTGAGGTAATAACTAAATCTGCTTGTGATTTTACCAAATGAGCTATAGAGTACTAGCGTAAGAAAGAGTACTATTATAATAACTAAAGCACACTTACGTAAAAAACTTCTTTGGCCTCTAGTAACATTGCTCAGCATTTATTTGATCTCTAATACTTTTATGTTGAAAACTATCTTCAACGATAATTTTAACTAATTCATTAAAATCAATTCCTTTTGTCAATTTTGCAATTTCTGGCACTAACGATAACTTAGTAAAGCCGGGATGTGTATTGATCTCAAGCATTTTTAGAGTGTTATCCTTAGGGTTATAACGAAAATCTGAACGAGAGATAGTTTTACATCCTAAAAACCGATGAACTTTCAATGCATATTCCAAGGTCATTTTATATATATCGTCAGGAATTTCAGTAGGAGATATATGCTCTGCAAGCCCATCTGTATATTTTGCCTCATAATCATAGAATTTATTTTTCGGCCTTATTTCCATAGTGCCAATTGCCTCATCTAGCAATACAGCAGTTTGTAACTCTACACCAGGTATATACTCTTCTATGATCATCAAGTTTCTTGAATAGTCTTTTATTGTCCCAGTGTTTGACACTGGCATCCATTTTTCTTTTTCCTGAATCCCAGCGTCACGCGCTGGAATGACGCAAAACATGCTTTTTAATTTTAAGTAATCATCATACGAGAAAATTATGTGTACTCCAATGCTTGAGCCTTCATTGGTCGGTTTTAAGACGTATGGACAATCAATTTTAATGTTGTTTTTTAGTACATCTTCTCGACTAATTATGTAACCTTTTGGGATGTCAATACCAAGCGACTGGAATATATGTTTGGACATTGCTTTATCCATAGCAATAGCCGAAGCCATAACTCCTGAGTGTGTATACTTTATACCTAAAATTTCCAATAAACCCTGAACACAGCCATCTTCACCACAAGGTCCATGCAGAGCAACAAAAGCGAGATCAGGATCAATTTTTTTAAGCTTTTCAACAATGTTGTTGTCAACATCTACTTCTATTGTATTATATGAAAGGTTGTCGAGCGCTTTTTTTACCGCTTTTCCGCTCATCAGCGATATTTCTCTTTCACGAGAGAATCCACCACTCAAAATTGCTATAGTTGGAACCATGAGCACTCTATTGTTTTACTATATAGCATACATAAAAGATGCTCTTACCTTCAATAAAAACCTACTGCCATAGCTAAAGTAATTTAGATTTAACGATGATTTGACAAATCTCCGTTCTACTGCATTTTAACGAATTAGTATCAGCTTGGTATCTAATAACATTAAAAATATAAACAAGTACAATCACCATCAGCAGCCAAAAACAATAACCGTAAGGATTTCTTTTTCCTTCAGTAGCGTTATTCTAGATTTTCACCAAAATAAACTGCTTTGTCCTTTTTGTCTTTATACTCTTCTGCTTCATCCAGAGTTTGTTTTTTAGCTGTGATGTTTGGCCACTTTTGCGAGTACTCTACATTTATGTTGTAAAATGATTTGAGAGTTTTTTGTTCATTGCTCAGTAACTCTGCATCTAATTCTAAAATGTCCTTTACAGAATCGTCAGTTACAATTGCATCTACTGGACATTCAGGTATGCATACTCCGCAATCAATACATTCATCTGGATTAATCACGAGCATATTTTTGCCTTCATAGAAGCAGTCAACAGGACACACTTCTACACAATCTGTATATTTACATTTTATGCATTTATCTGTAACAAAGTGCGTCATAAAACACTGTATTTATATTATCTTGGGTACACTAAGTTAATAAGAAATTCAAGCCATTTATGCAGATAAGTAAATTGAGCAATGAAGAATTAGAGATATGGTTAAGCCTAGCTAGAGCTTTATGACCAACAAAGTTTTTTAGTGTGATAAGAGCGTGTGGGTCACTGGATGAAGCGTTAAAATATCTCGATGGGCTCATAGCATTCAAGATGTACGAGAAGAGATCAGTAATGCAAAGAAAATTGGAGCTGAAATCATACCTGCATGTGATCCAGATTACTTTGACATTTTAAGAAGTATACCGGGTTGTCTTTCCGTAATAACTGCACTTGGTGATATGTCGTCATTAAGTCGTGAAATAAATTGCAATAATCGGTGGTCCAACTCTTCAGTCAGTGGAAGAAATTTTGCCAGTAAGCTGGCACTTGATTTGAGTGAAGAGAAGTTCATTGTTATTCCTGGGATTGCAAGGGGGGTTGACACTGCAGCGAACAGTGTAATATACAAAAATCACCCTATCATTGCTGTTACAGCGAGTGGAATTGATGTAGTGTACCCAAGAGAAGATTCTGATCTATTACAAGAAAATCACTGAAGATGGTGAGCTAGTAATTACTGAGTTTCCATTTGCAACTAAACCAAAGCCTCAGTATTTTTCTCAAAGGAATCGAATTACATCTGGTTTATCACCAGGTATGACAGTGGTTGAAACATCGAAAAGTTCCGGTTCTTTAATAACAGCAAATTTTGCTTTGTATCAAGGAAGAGAGGTATTTGTAGTTTCTGCTTTCTCTTTAGATTTACGCTCTAGTGGTAGTAATTATTTAATTAAGAACGGTGCTAAACTTATCGAATCCGCTGATGATATAATAGAGAGTATTAGGTTCAGTTTACCTCCTAGGCGAAAGAGCCTATTTGATGTTGAGCACGTTAACCAGGAAAATGTAAAACAGGAAAAATTGCAACAAGCAAAGCCCGTCATAGTGAGTCATATCAACTCTGTACCCATTGACATAGTGAGCTATCTGAGCAAGTGAAATGTTCACAAATCTGGCTTTAATGGCTATTTTAGAACTGGAGCTGGAAAGTAAAATGGAGCGATTACCAGGGAATAAAGTGCCAATAATTTTCTGATTGCTCTAGCTACAAAACTTCACTTTCTTCTATACAGTGAGCCAAGTCAAGAAAGGTGAATCTGTCTCTTGTTGCAAATGCAAGGCTGACCACTTTGTAGTATTGCTCTTTACTCCAACCTAGATGCTCTGGTAAGTGTGGAATTGACAAATCTTCAAATATTTTCTGTAGGTGTCTTGCAGGTAACAAATTTTGCTTAATTAAGCTGGAAATATTACTCCATTCTTTATGAATGATTCCTCTAATTTTTTGCTGCAGAATTTTTTTCTGCTCTAGAATGTTTGTGAATTCGGTATTACCAAAGCACTCAGTCACACGCTTTACATCTAAAGTGGTTGGTTTAATGGTAGGATCTTGTGTTGATAATATCTTTTCCTGCAAATTAGCCATGGTGAGCGTTGTAACAGCAATTTTTTCGCCATGTAATGAAGAATAATCTTTTGTTACCATTTCAATTGCATGAGCTATCATATGCTCTCCTTGGCTTGCAGAATAGCTGCTTTTTGATATTACCATTCCAAGTCCTGAGATTAGTAAGGCTTCCATAAGTAATAAGACCACTTTTTTACTTCTTTTTGCAAGCGCTAGGTGCTCTCTGAGCAAAATTTCCTCCAGATCGCGAACAAGTGTGAAAGGTAGTTCGTTATATTCTGTGCCAAGTAGAAGATGAGATAGTAGCCAATCGGCCTTTACTGTTGAACGACAGATAAAATCCGCAAATCCGCTTAATGTAAGACGCAGTGGTGCGTCAGCGATTATATCGATATCGATGTATACTGCCTTGGGGAGATGTGTTGCGAATGATTTTTTATGTCCATCTACTAATATTGAAGCGTTTGCAGAAGTATAGCCGTTCATAGAAGCTGCTGTTGGGAGTGATATGTAATCTTTTTTCTCGAGGTAACTTGCATACTTACAAATATCATTAACAGTACCGCTACCAAGTGCAACTATTAAGTCGCTATCTTTTGCCTTGTTTCTAACTAGATTGACGATTTCGAGAGAAGCAACACTTTCCGGTCTATCTGGTGTCATCCAAGTAGCGTAACACTGGAATCCATCATAGATTCCAGTGTCATGGGCTGGAATGACAAGTGAAGCTGGAATAATTAAGTGAGGAATTTTATTAAGTACGTTTTTATTCAAAAGCTCTACCGTATTCTTGTCTGCAACTAAGAAAATATTATTTCCGTGTTGTGTGCATATTTCATAGATATTGTCAGCGAGGTGATGATCTACTATTACTTCCCTTATAAGAGTTTGCTTGGCTTGGTGTAATATTTGTTTTAAATAGTGCATAAGATGTCTACAATATAGTAATATCAGTATTTCAAGATTGATATGAAGATTGACCCTGTAGAACTAACTAAGAAATTGATTTCTTTTAAGAGTATAACACCGAGTGACGATAGAGCAATAGAGCATATAGCAGCAATTTTCAAGAAAAGTGGTTTTGACTGCAGGATTTTAGAGTTTGGTAATAGTGAAACTAGAGTTAAAAATCTTTATGCAAAATACATAAATGGGGCACCGAACTTATGTTTTGCTGGTCATGTTGATGTTGTACCACCAGGTCAATTGAAGGATTGGCAGTCTGATCCGTTTAAGCCAGAAGTTAGGGACGGAATGTTATATGGAAGAGGAACAGCTGACATGAAAAGCGGAGTAGCCGCATTCATTACTGCCATGGTAAATTTAATTGAGGAAAAGTTTCAATTCGATGGTTCAATAAGTGCATTGATTACCAGCGCTGAAGAGAGCATGGAAGAATATGGAACGAAGGCAGTTTTAGAATGGATGGGAAGTAAGCAAAAAAAGATGGATTATTGCATAGTTGCTGAGCCAACCAGTAGTGAGAGACTAGGTGATACTATAAAAATAGGCAGAAGAGGATCCGCAACATTCAAATTGACTTGCTACGGAAGGCAAGGGCACGTTGCCTTCCCAGACTTGGCGGATAATCCAGTATATAAGATGATGTCGATATTAGATAAGGTAAAAAATACTACTTTTGATCATGGTGATAGATATTTTCAGCCTTCAAACTGCGAGATTACTACTATTGATGTTGGAAATGATACCGACAATCTAATACCTGATTCAATAACTGCAAATTTCAATATTCGATACAACAATATGCAAACACCTGACGGTTTATATAAGTTGATTGATGAAATATGCTCCAGTTTAGCAAACAATTATAAACTCTCTATACATAGCAGCAGGGGCGCTTTTCTCTCTACTCCCGATAGGAATACTGATATTATGCTTGATGCAATAAGTAAAGTTACCAATATCGATGCTGTACTGAACACAAGTGGCGGAACATCTGACGCTGCATTTATCAAAGACGTTTGCCCAGTGATTGAATTTGGTATGATAAACAAAACTGTACATCAGGTAAATGAATGCGTGTCAGTTGACGATATACACAAATTGACAGCCATATATAAGGAATTTATAAAAAACTATTTTTACCTCACTAATAAGGTATTAAATCAGGTCAATGTAATTGGTAATATACCTGATGGCCCATTGCTAGCTTAAGGTAGGCTGAATTCAGATTTTTTAGCAATAGAAACGAAAAAAACTACTTGACAAGCTTTATCAACCCCCTTATCACGATACTGAAGCTATT
>NZ_JACZHU010000065.1:0-6180 GCF_020278605.1 Wolbachia endosymbiont of Mansonella perstans
ATAAACAACTAGCACCAACTGGGTTTCTTTTACCTTTTTTTCTCATCTGATAAAATTTTTAAATATTTATTACTAAGGTAATCCATGAACCAGGCAGAAAGGTGTCGTTCTATTATGTGACACTGGAATCTAGGAATTTGATTGGGTTAGTGAGCACATAAAGTTATGTTAAAGTGCACTTTATGGAAAACTGGATCCCAGTATCAAGTACTGGGATGACAAAAAGGGGGGTGCTGGAATGACACCATTGTTGACTGGCAAGGTACTGTTAATGTTGATAGTCCCAATAGTAGCCTCCTGTCAACGATGAGCCTTTAGGATCTGCTGCTAACTACAACCACTCCCCTACCCTTTCTAGTTGTTTATAGCTGTTAAACCTTAGGAATTTATCAAAATATGGAGAGGCAATAAAGGGAGTGGCCTCTCTTAAATAATTAGATAAAAAACTCGGTAGATTATCTTGAAATTCCTGCATTTTTTGTCTGTGATCCTTCAAAGCAACAACCTTTATTTTATCATAGTCAAGTTTCCAATAAGTAAGTTCTGAAACTTCTTTTTTTGTTGTGTATTCCACTGCTAAAGCTTGTAAAATTAATTGCGGAAAAAAAACTGACATAACTTCCTCATTCGAAGGCAGTGAGCCGAGTTTATAGTCTATAATTGCTACTTTCCCACTTGGTAGATACTCAACTCTATCGCATCTTGCTGTCAGTAAAATTTCTTCTGTCATTCCAGTTCTTGACATTGGAATCCAGCTCTTATTACACAATCGCCCGGTGTGCTCATTTGCAATTAAATTTTCTGGATTCCAGTGCCCGGGTACTGTGATGACACCCTTCTTCTTAGTGAAAGTTGTACAGCATCCGTGCAGTTGTGTGTCACGCGTTGGAATAACACCAACATGAAATATCGGATAGAAAAAGCTCTTCTCTAACTCAACGTGATTGTTTCTAGTCCTATCAAACTCGACAAAAGATTGAATTATCTTCTGCAACCTTACCCACCACATATTTGAAAAATAAAACCGATTAGCTGAAAATACTTCTTGTATGATGCGCATTGGTGACTTTCTATCACGCAAATATCTCTCAAGAATATTGTGTACCATAGTGCCAAATTCCAATATCGATGGCTTAAAATTCAAATCTCTTAATTGTCTAAAGCCCAGTATATATTCAACATAAAATGAATAAGGATTACGAATCAGTTTTTCTACCGCACTACAAGACATCACTTGCATTATTTCTTCTCTGACCTCAGTTTGAGGTTTTGGCATAGGCTGCGCACATGGAACAATACATTCAGGTGTGTTTAACACTCTTAGCCAATCGCGATAAGGATATTTTGACCCCTGTAACAGAATTTCTAAACGCTGCAATAGAATTGGTTTCCTGTTGCTTAGCAATCTTGTGATGTACACTTTACTTGCACCAAATAAACCGCGCAGAGTATATAAAAAACACCCCTGCTCCTCTTGCACGGAAGAAAGGTCGAATTTTTCTCTCGTCAGCGCATTCAAGAACGGATTTTGAAAACTTGGCATATCATAAAATCCAGCAAGTATTACAACTTTATTGTGATATAAACTGAATCTATTGAAGTCACTTGCTACAGAAAAAAACTCTTTCTTCAAAAACAAGGTTAGAATTTGGCTATATAACTCTAGAGAACACTTAATAGTTATGCCCTTACATGCATTTAAGAAGTCACGGGTAAAATTACCTACTTCATTACTTAGCTCTGAAAAATCTACCCCAGAAAGCAAATTAATACACTGCAAGTGAGCTGTTACCACATCAGAAATAAGGCAATTTATAGAATTAAGTAGGGGATTAAATATAGCTCCTAACTTATTGATAATGATTAATATATCTTCTTTATATTTTAGCTTTTCATGGGCATTGATAGCATTTATAATACTGCTTTGGCCGTTTGTACTGAAGCTGCGTAATATCTCTATCTCAAACTCAGATAAAATTTGAGTGTATTCTTCCTGAGCGTAACCAAAAGTTACTAGCCTATGTTTAAGAAGAGAAAGAAGTGACACGCTGTTCCAATTTGAGGTAAAAACTTCGATACTATAAAGCAGAAGCGTTATATAAGAGTAGTTTTCCGACATGGAACACGCCATACGAGTTGCAAGTAATTTATCAAAGACACACAAAGAAACGTTTTCATAACCTTCATTCTCTATAATTAGTGACGTCACTTGTGCTTCTTCCTCCCTCGAATCACAAGTGATGACTTCGATATTTCTAACGCACCCATCGCTAATTTTACTAAGATCAGCAGTTGTATCAAAGATGTAATTAATAATTTCGTTATCCACAGTGTTCAAACAGATAACGTTTTTCCTATCTACATTTAAATAATCGAGCAGATCTTTCAGGCAATATTGATAGTGTTTTTTGTCAAGCAATTTCCAGTCTTTCTCTTTAATTTTCAGATTCAGGTTAGGTAAAATTATCTTTCCAAGTGGTAGGTCATATATGGCTTTAATCAATAACTTATAAATCTCACCCTTTCCAATTCCAATAAAGATTATATGTTGATCTTTCTGCAGAGAAGCTATCATATCGTTTATGTAGTCACTTTTATGTTCTAGTATATCTACTACTCCCAGACTTTTTAAAGTGTTACTCCAGGTTCTGACAAGTAAGTTTATGAAATTCTCTATTTTCTTTGAGTGCTCATCGAACTGACAATAATCTGCTATTTGGGTATGTTGGATTTTATCAAGTAGTGATTGCAAGCTATAAGCCAAGTCAATGGAAAAATTATCATTGTTTTCTTTATTCCACTCCAATATGAATTGAATTAACAGCAGTGTACTTTTTGTCGGCTTGATAACTTTAACTCTATCAAGATTTAATATTAAATCTTCCTCATCGATGTTCTCTAGCGAAACTATCTCTGGTAAAATTATGCATTTTTTAGCGCTGCAATTCTTGAATGCACTCAGTAGCGCTATCACATCCCTCTTACAGGGAAGGATGACCTTTACCTTGGGAATTTCTTCTTTTCCATATTCAGAAAATATGCGCTGAGCCAGCACATCAAAAAAGAATTCATCTACGTCAACAGTAAAAACTCTTTCCATGAAAAATGACAACTAGTATGATGTTTTTTGTACAGCAAAATATAAATGTGCTCACAGTTTCTTATGCTATTATATATTAAAATCTTTTATAATATTACATGACAAACACCAGAATAGAAGTTTTAAACAAATGTAAGCAAGTTAGCAATAGATGGCTATTCAACGTTTATTCGGTTTATATAGATAAAGAATTATCATCAAAATTATATAAAGAAATCTGTGGACTATTTTATAATCAAATCACACAAAACTGCCGTTATTACCTCTACAACGAGGACCTTGAAGAAGTTCAATATGATTTCATAGAACCACAAGCTGAGTGGGGCTTGGAAATAAGCTTTTTGCCTGGCATGACCGATAACGTAGGCAACACAGCAAAACAGATTGTCAGAGAGTATTTAATTAGCAAAGGCTACATTGACGAAGATGTTTATATTAAAGCAAGAAGTTCAAAATTGATCTTGGGTAAAGGGAGCATACCAACTGAAGATGATATAGAATTCAACCCTATTACTGAGTATTGCACGCTTATTTATAAAGAAAACGGCAATTGCTATCGTAGGCACTGCAGTAAGCAAAATACTCCACCTGGTGTCATTCCAGCGCGTGACGCTGGAATCCAGGAAAAAAAAGAATGGATCCCAGTGTCAGCTACTTGGATGACAGGAGAAGGGGCTGGAATGATACCAGGTGGTAAGTCCGTTAACCTTAATATAAGTGACCAAGAGCTTGAAAAGATCAGCAGAGATGGAATCGATGGTAACGGCACTTTAGGGCTCTCTCTCGCAGCAATGAAAGCTATAAAGGATTACTTCAGTAAACTCGGTAGAAACCCCTATGATATTGAACTTGAGTCCCTAGCACAGACTTGGTCTGAACATTGCAAACACAACATCTTTTGTTTTCCCATTGATGAAATAAAAGATGGCCTATATGCACATTATATTAAGCGTGCAACGCGTGAGATAAATTCTGACATATGCGTGTCAGTTTTCTCCGACAACGCAGGAGGAATAATTTTTGACGATGATTACTTGATTACAGATAAAGTTGAAACCCACAATAGCCCTTCAGCTCTCGATCCATTTGGTGGAGCAATGACGGGAGTGCTTGGAGTTAACCGCGATATACTGGGTTTTGGCAAAGGCGCAGAGCCTATAATGAATACCTATTACTTCTGCTTTGCCAAAGAAGCAAAAGGCAAATTTTATAGGGATAAAGAGCACACTGATGAAATTTTTCCACCAAAATATATCATGAAAGAAGTAATTCATGGTGTTAATGTTGCTGGCAATTGTTCTGGCATTCCAACACAACTTGGATCAGTATATTTTGACGATAGATTTTGTGGAAAACCGTTGGTCTTTGTTGGAAGCGTTGGGATTATTCCGCGCAATATAAATAATGCACCTTCACACATTAAAGAGCCCAAAAACGGCGATAAGATTGTAATTATTGGAGGAAGGGTTGGAAGGGATGGAATCCACGGTGCAACGTTTTCTTCAGAGGCATTGTCGGGAAACAGCCCTTCAACAGTTGTGCAAATTGGCGACCCTATAACGCAAAAAAAATTTTCCAATGCCGTCATAGAGGCAAGAGATCTTGCTCTTTACAATGCAATAACAGACAATGGAGCGGGAGGACTGTCATCGTCCATCGGTGAAATGGGAAAGAATGGATTTGAAGTTGATTTAAGCAAGGTTCCACTTAAAAACGATGGTATGGCTCCGTGGGAAATATGGATATCAGAATCACAAGAGAGAATGACCTTAGCAGTGCCGGAAGAAAATCTCCCTATGTTTAAGCAAATCATGAAAAAACATGATGTAGAAGTCAGCGTAATTGGAAAATTCAACAACAGTGGTAAAGCCATTGTTAAATATCCCAAAGAAACAGTAATAATGGACATGGAAACCAAGTTTCTGCATGATGGAAACCCTAAAATGCATTTACAGACAAGGCCATGGTCCTCCTCTTTCATCCAAGCTGGAGCATCACGCGCTGGAAATCCGTCTTTTTTAGAAATTGAACTAAAAGAAATGTTAAGCAGACCAAACATTTGCAGCAAAGAGTTCATAGTGATACAATATGACCATGAAGTTCAAGGTTCGTCTGTGTTAAAGCCACTGCAGGGCAAAAGAAGAGTGTGTAGCGAAGCTGTTGTTTCAAGGCCAGTTCTTTCTTCAAACAAAGGTGTTGTGAAATCGCAAGGGTTCGGCTCAAGTTATGGGGAAATTGATACTTACCATATGGCAGCATGCGCGATTGACACTGCCATACGCAACTATGTAGCTGTAGGAGGGAGTATGAGTCATCTAGCGTTGCTTGACAATTTTTGCTGGTGTGATGCTTACAATCCAGAAAGGCTGTGGCAACTAAAGAGGGCTGCAGAAGCTTGTTATGACTTTGCAACTGCATTCCAAACCCCATTCATATCTGGAAAAGATAGCATGTTCAACGACTTTAAAGGATATGATAAAAATGGCAAGGAAGTGATGATCTCTGCGCCACCTTCATTACTTATTTCAGCAATTGGAGTTATAGAAAATATTGAAAATGCGGTATCGCTTGACGTGAAGATGCCAGGAGACTTGATATATGTGCTTGGTATAACATACGACGAACTTGGCAGGTCTGAATATCAGCTATATAGTGGAATAGGTAATGGCAACGTACCAAAGGTTGATGCAAAGAGCGCTAAAAAATTGTATAAGCGCTACAGCTTTGCAATAAAAAGTGGCATAATTGCCTCTGCAATTGCACCAAATCTGGGAGGATTGGCTGTTGCTCTAGCAAAATCGCTAATTGCAGGAGATCTTGGTGCTGAAATTGATCTCTCACTAGTGCCAGTAGGGAAAACACAAAATGAAGATACAATAAACAAGATAATAATGTTTTCTGAGTCCCAAAGTAGAATCTTGATTACTATTGCCCCGCAAAACCAGAAGAGGTTTGAAGAATTATTTAAAGGTATAGTTTTTTCGTGTATCGGCAAAGTGACAGAGGAGAAAACCCTAAATATAAAGGATATCTTAAAAGTAGATTTGGAAGGTTTAGGAAACAGCTATCGTAGCGTAGTA
>NZ_JACZHU010000066.1:0-6101 GCF_020278605.1 Wolbachia endosymbiont of Mansonella perstans
AAAAGAACTACTTGACAACTTTCGCCATTACCCTTATTATAGTACTGAAGCTATTGTTTATCTTCAGTCCATGCAGATTAAATAACAAAAAAACTCAATGTACTTGGTGTACTATTATTTAATTTTTTCACTATATGCATCTCGTGCCTTTATAAACTTTCAAGGTTTTTATCTAGTATAAGCTAAAATGCGTTTGTTAAAGCGTTTAAGACAATAAAAATTCCAATTTAAAGATAGGTAGTGAATAACTAGCTAACGGGGTTTCTTTTGCCTTTTTTTCTCATTTTGGCAAATTTCTTAAGTGTTTATTGCTAAAGTAACACCTACGACCATCATTTCGCTACGCATTGACGGCTAGGATACTGTAGCGGTATGACTTGGGAAAGCCTTTTCTTGGTCAGCTATGTGAGAATGGTTAAGTTAACTATAGAATGGTATGAAGAATTACATCATCATAACCTGTAAGAGAGAACTTGCTATTTGCATCTGTTATCCTGTATTCTTGATTGACTTCAGAAGTATCATAAATATGGCACTTTATTCCTTTGTGGTAATTGCAACACTTAAACTGATCATTTTCATTAAAATAGCAAAATTTATCAATTAATGTAGCCATTTTCCTATCTTTGTTGTTATTTGTTAATTCGGACACATCAGCTTGATAATGACCTGGAGAGCCTGGTTCATCAAGTCCTTCTATAATGAAAAACGACGGCCAATGGCCAGATAAATCGCTGAGATTGCGGTTATTTCTTTTTTCACATAATTTAAACTTATGAACTTATATTCATCCGAAACATTTGAATATTGCGGATCACATTTTTTATACTCAAAAAACTCATTACCAAATACATTACAAAAGTCAATTTATAATCACCACTGCTAAAACCATTGCCAAATTTAACAACTTTTTAACAATGGAAATTTCTGGGAATAGCCACCTCCTCTTTCGTAACATGATTACGCGCACGGCCAATTGATCATTGAGCATGTAGTAACCTATTTTTGGTAGGTAGCTATGGTCTTACCATCTAAAACAATATTTGCTTCATAGACACCGTCCAGTAATTTTTCTCCTTTTTGCAAAGTAAAATTCTGCTTTGCGTTGTTAATATTTGTTGAGCTGTCTATTGCTGCTCTTTTACAATATTATGAAAATCATTATCACCATTCAAAGCAGTTGTTACTGCATCTTTTAGAACCTGATTACCTGCTATAGCTTTCGTAAACCTTCGTTACTTGCAACTTCAGCTGCCAATGTATTTTATTCGCACCAGTAAGTAATTGAGCAGCTATAGCATCAATTGGTGGACTTTTTCCATCTTTACCAGAATCTCTTTTTACAGTAGTTTAAAAGGTTTCGTCCTTCTTCAAATTAATTGATACTGCATCTCTTAAATTTTGATTGCGTGCCACAGACTTCTGTAGATCTTCATTCTTTGCAACTTCAGTTACTAGCGTATTTCTATTATCGTCGTTCGTTAGTTGAACAGCTACAACATCAGCTGGTGAACTTTCACCATTTTTACCAGGCTTACCCTCTAGACCTGGCTCACCCTGTGGGCCTTGAGAACCCGCTCACCTTTTGGGCCCTTTGTATTCCCTGGATTTTCTCTTAACTTTTCTGCTACTCCTTCCTGTAAATCAGGGTTGTTTACTAAGATTCCTTTACCTTTATCATGCCTTGCTTCCAGAACTGCTTGTCCTAATTCATTTACTTTGTTAGTAATTAATTCTTGAGCAAATTGTGATAGATCTGTATTGTGAATCTTACTAATTAAGCAGTTTAACTTTCTTTTATCCAGATTTACACTATCATCAGTCTCAAGCAGAGCTTCTCTTATATTTGAATTTTCAAGCAATACTGCTTTTAAAACTGAGTTTGCATAGTCTGTAACATTTTTGTACCGTAACTAGTAATTATTCAAACGAGCTCCATTTCTATCAGCAGAGTAAATTAAAAGCCCATCTTTGTCATTCTTTTCAACAACTATTTTATCATCTTTTACAGTGTCACTAAAATTCAAGGGATCCCACATTTCGGCATTGCCTTTGTTGCAGCTTGGAAAGCCCATAGGGGCTAATTTACAAATCTTTGTTAGACCATACATAACTTCCGATATGTAATGGTTACTATAAGCAGATTGATAGCATTCTTCTCTTTTTAACAACTTAAGTTCTTGATTGTAGTATTTCTTTAAATTAAGATTTTCACTAAATAATGATGATTTAGGTAAAGTGATCCATTGATTATTATGGGCAGATACAGCGGTCTTATATTCACAATCTTTATCGAGTATTACCTTTAATTTAACATCTGATAAAGGAATATCTTTCTTTTAGTAGAGCTTTCCGTCTGTCCAGCTATCACAAAAATCATCTCTGCGGAAATTATACTTTGCCTTCTCAACCCATAGTACAAAACTTTCTTGCCCATCTCGTTTAAGAATGCTATATGCTACAATATAAGGACCGCAGAATTTTATTGTTTTTCCTTCACCATCTTTTTTTCAACAAGCTTTATCCTTTTATACTTGGAGTCGTTACCTACTGTATCTTCACTACAGACGATATTGAAAGTGTGTCTACTATTTCCCATAATCAAGATTCAAAAATACCTGGGGTTCTAGCCGCAACACTTAAGAAAAAGCTAACTGACCCAGGAAAAGTGAAGAGAAAGCTAGGAATGTTTTTACAAAAAAAACAATACTAATAAGAAGATTTTATTTAAAATATAAAATTATTATAAATTTATTTCCAAGAAGTTATGCAAGAGATCAGTGAGTAGCTGGAGCTAACTTGAATACATCTCACCCGTTTGTAACTCAATGAACCTGAAAGAATCAACGTAGCTATCAAAATTGTTTCGATCTACGTCAGTTATCCAAGTTTGGCATTGAATACTTAATATTTCCTCTATCAACACCCTCCTATAATGCTCATCCAGATGAGACATTATATCGTCAAGGAGAAGAAGCGGTGCCTTATTGTGGTGAATACACCTTGCTTTTACACTGGATAAGATGATAGAAAGCAGCAATAACTTTTGTTCTCCAGTAGAGCACAAATTTATTGGTATATCTCTTTCTTGGTAAAAAACCTGAAATTTATCATTGTTCACACAAAAGGTTACTCTACCTGTTAACGAGTCTTTTTCTCTATTTTTCTTTAGACGATTCTGAAAATATTCTGCAGTATCGCTTGAAGTTAACTGGCTGCTGAGTTTTAGACTCGCTTTTGGAAAAAACTCAGTGGACTGATTATCAATTATATCTTGCAGTGTTTTTAAAACAGATAGTCGCATACGTAATATATTGACTGCATTAATAGCCATAACATTTTCAAGGCTAGAAAGCCAGTTCTCGTCCAAAATGTTCTCCCTCAGCAGTTTACTCCGCTCGTGTTTGGCTTTCCTATATTTTATATAGCAGTAAGTATAATTTTCTTTAAACAATGAAACTATACGGTCTAAAAATTTTAACCTATCACTTGGAGAACTAAGAAGAATGTAGTCCATTTGCGGAATTAGCCATATCACATTTGATATTCTATACAGCGATGGATAACCTGATTGCATTTTCCCATCAATTTGTATTAGTTTCTTATTAAAGTTCTTTGCAATACCGATTGAATTGAAATCTACTCCATTAAAGAAACCATAGTGCACTGTCCAATTTTCGTTACTGAATTTGTTTTGCATCTCACTAGCTTTTGCTTTTTTCATTCCATTGCTTTTAGCAAGCAACGAAATCGCTTCGAGTATATTAGTTTTACCGACACCATTCTTGCCAATTACCACAACCGAATTGTCACTTGAGTCCAGTTCAAAACTTGAATGGTTACGAAAATTATGTAATTGCAACTTTTTTATGTAGCAATGGGTAGCCATTAGCCTAGATGTTTTTTTTAATTTATATTCTCCTTACTTCCTCTAGAACCTCATCAACATGTCCACTAACTTTTACATTTTTCCAGATCTTTACTACTTTACCCTTTTTATCTATTAAAAAAGTAGTGCGTTCTATTCCCATATACTTTTTACCAAACATGCTCTTTTCTACCCAAACACCATATTTTTCTAGTATTTCAGCATTTTCATCAGAAACTAGATAAAATGGTAGAGAATATTTTACTTTGAAGTTAGCGTGGCACTTAATACTATCTCTTGATACACCGATTATCACTGTATCAAGGAAAGAAAAGTCATCTATTTTATTTCTAAAGTCTTTTGCCTCCATAGTACAGCCTGGAGTGTCATCTTTAGGATAAAAATAAAGAACTACATTTTTTTTATCAAAAAAATCACTCAATGATAAGTTTTCACCGGAATCTGTTGGTAAGCTAAAATCAAGAGCATTATTTCCTACTGCTAATTCCATACCCCGCTCCGTTAATAATATTTGTATGATAGTATATTATAGTCAAAGCTTCTAAGAACTCCAGTTAAAAATCAATCAAATCCTCACATGTTTGCTCTTCATAAGAGAAGTTTAACGTTACCGTAGTACCAAGTTTTGCTTCACTTTTAATATCGAAAGTTCCACCCATTAGCTCTACTAGTTTTTTGCTGAGTGGTAACCCGATGCCCGTACCTTCGTTTCTATATCCTGAATCTGCTTGGCCAAAGACAGACATAACTTTATATATGTCTTGCTGCATTATTCCTATTCCATTGTCATGGAACTCAATAGTTAATAAGTTTTTTTCTATATTCTCTTTAATTACCATTCTTATTAGGCCATCCTTTGGGGTAAATTTGATTGAATTTGATAATAAGTTTATTATAACTTGTTTCATCCTCTTGGGATCTGCAATAACTAATAATTGTTTATTGGGTATCTCCTTTTTTAAACTAATTCCGGTTTCTTTTAATTTGGGTGATAGCATATTCAAACATGAATCTATTATTTTATTCAGGTTAAACTTCACTTTTTCTACTGTTAAACTGCTTGCTTCAGCTTTTGAAAAATCGAGCACATCGTTAATTAAAGCAAGTAAATGTGTCCCTGCATTATATATATCGTCTGCATACTCCTTGTATTGAGCATGATCCATCGAACCTAAAGTTTCATTTTTGATCAGCTCTGCAAATCCAATAATAGCATTAAGTGGCGTGCGCAGCTCATGTGTAACGCTTGCAAAAAACTTTAACTTGTTTGCATTTTCTTGCTCTAACGCCTCTTTCATCTGTTGTAATTCGATATTAGTTTTATGTTGCTTAGCTAGCACTTGGGTATTGGAAAAGTGCAAATAAAGCATTATTAGTATTAAAATTACTAATAATAAGCCCACGAACGTTAAAAATAGGCTATATACCATGACATAAGAGTTATTGTGTTTTTGAATGATCTTTAAAAAAAATGATGGCTTAATGTCACCTTCATGAAATATAGGAAAAGTAGAAACTAGTTTATTTCCTGTAGTATAAAATATCTCTTGGTTGTTTAGTAGCCTATCGATTTCGTCATCTGTAAGTAACTGTTCATAATCATGATCTTGGGTGTTAAAGTGACTGAACATTATTCTGCTATTTTGATCATATAGTATTAAGCTCAAGTTCTTCACTTTGCTAACTGATTGTAATAATTCAGCACGTAACCTTATCAGTTGGTTTATGTAATCAAAGTTCTTGTATTTAATGTGATGCTTTTCTATTAGTAAGTAGTGATACTTTTTTATTATGCTATTTTCCAGTACACTTTTTAAGCCTATACTTGAGTCACGGTAAGAAGAAAGAAAGTTATTCCTTAGTGAATAATTAAAATATATCACACTAAATAAAATCAAAAAAATTGATGAGAATAATGCGATAACTTTTGCGTATCTATTTTTCTCTAGTGCAGAAAGTGTTAGTTTACTTAGTTTATACATATCCTTCTCATTGTGAAATGACGACTTTTATGTTATTAATTAAAATTTAGCATACCATACTTTTATGACAATTTCTCCTATCTTGCCAGTTTATTCTCCTATTAATATAAATTTTTCTTATGGCAAAGGTATTTATTTGTATGATGTTAATGACAAGCGTTACATAGATTTTCACTCTGGAATAGCCGTTAGCAGCTTAGGTCATGCCAATCCGCAATTAATTAGCGCTC
>NZ_JACZHU010000067.1:0-5824 GCF_020278605.1 Wolbachia endosymbiont of Mansonella perstans
GGATTTCAAAGGTGACATGAGGAAGATAAATTCGCTACGCAAGGATATATAAAATTACAATAATTTCTACATCATTGCTCGTGATGTAGAAGTATTCCACTACAACAAACTTTAAAAGCACTGCATTTTATATTACAATAGCTTTTTTGTTTCTCTTGAGATCGATGAAATTCACATTATCTTGGTTGCTAGAACACTTAGAAACCAATGTTAGTTTAGAAGAAATCACTGATAAGTTAACCCACATAGGGTTGGAAGTAGAAGATGTAATCGATAATGCCAAATCGGCTGGGTTTGTTATTGCAAAAGTATTAGAAGTCGTGCCCTATCCAAACGCTGATAAGTTAAAACTATGTAAAGTAGACGATGGAAGTAAAGTCCTGCAGATAGTTTGCGGGGCAAGCAACGTCAGAGGAGGCATGAAAACTGTACTTGCGTCTCTTGGTAGCACATTGCCAGAAAGTGATTTTACAATTAAGCCCACAAAAATACGAGGAGTGCTAAGTGAAGGAATGCTCTGCTCTGCTTCTGAACTCGCGCTGGTGCAAGAAGAAAGTGAAGGAATAATTGAGCTTTCTGATGATTATAAAGTAGGAGACAAATTTTTCAATTGCGATCCTGTAATTGATATAAACGTTACTCCAAATCGTGGAGACTGCCTAGGCGTTTACGGAATAGCACGCGATTTGGCAGCAACTGGAATTGGAACGTTAAAGGCTTTAACTTGCTTTGGTGTCATGCCAGCGCTTGACGCTGGAATCCAAGATAAATCCCAGTTTTTGGCTACCTTGATGAAAAGGAATTCTTCTATAAATGTCAAAGTCACTGACGGAGAAAGTTTTATTAGTGGAACATACATTGCCGGTGTAAAAAATAGGGAAAGCCCAAAATGGCTAAAAGATAGGCTGCAATCGATAGGAATGCGTTCCATTTCTGCAATAGTTGATATTACTAATTATATTATGATATCTTTTGGCCGCCCAATGCACGCATATGATGCAAAAAAGATAGAAGGAGAGCTTGTAGTACGCAAAGCAAATAGCGGAGAAAAATTTACTGATTTAAACGATAAAGAATACTTATTAAATAAAGACATAAATGTTATTTCTGATGATAAAAATATTCATGCAATTGCTGGAATTATAGGTGGCAAGTGTAGCAAATGCACGCTTGAAACTACAGATATCTTTTTAGAGTCTGCTTGGTTTGACCCTATCTCTACTACTAAATCTTCAAGGCAGCTCGGCGTCTCCACAGATTCAAGTTACAGATTTGCACGTTCAGTTGACCCTGGATTCACTCTTGATGGACTAAGCCTTGCAGCTTGGATGATTTTAGAGTTATGTGGTGGAGAAGCCTCAAGTGTGGTGTCTGCTGGCAATTTATATAAGGAGCACACCTCTGTCATCCAAGTAGCTGACACTGGGATCCAGAAAAAAATATGCTGGAATAGTACCAAGATAAGTCTTAACTATCAAGACATAAACAAGTTTGGAAGTGTATCTGCATCGCCTGACGAGACATTTGATATTTTAACAAAATTAGGATTTAGCATTGATAAAAAAACTGAGAATAATTGGAGTGTACAAGTACCAAGCTGGAGACCAGACGTTACCATACCTGCTGACCTAGTGGAAGAGGTAGTGAGAATATACGGCTATGATAAAATAAAGGAAGAGCCACTAACAGGAAATATTGAGACAGAAACCAATGCGCACGATGATTTGCGCATTTTAATGACAAGTAGAGGACTTCATGAAGTGTTCACTTGGTCTTTTATGAGTGAATCAATAGCTGAAAAGCTTGGGTACTCAGATAAGTTGTTTGTTATCGATAACCCATTTAATAACAACTTTAACATAATGAGGCCAAGTGTCATACCAAATTTATTGCAAATCACTGCAGACAATATTGCCCATGGAACGTCTGATCTTGCAATTTTTGAAATTGGACCAGTGTACGATAGTCTCAATCAGCCTAAGTATGTTTTAAGTGGAATTAGGTCAGGAAATAATTTGCCAAGAAATCATTATAATATCGACAGGAAAATAGATATTTTTGACGCAAAGGCTGATCTTATAACAGCTTTGGAATTCTTTAATGTTAATTGTGATAATTTAACGATAGAGAGAGCAGAAAAAGAATATTACCACCCAGGAAAGTCAGGTACCTTATCTTTTGGGAGTAAAATAGTTGGTCATTTTGGAAAACTACATCCAAGCATACTGGATTTTTTTGATATCAAGCAAAGAGTTGTAGGATTTGAGTTGATATTAGAAGGTATCAGAAATTTACCTGTAAGTAAAAAAAAGTTCACCGATTATAAATACCAAAGTGTAAAACGCGACTTTGCGTTTATTGTAAATAAAGATGTAGCAGCAGGTAATATAATCAATATGGTAAAAAAAAGTTCAGATCTCATCACTGAGGTTTTAGTGTTTGATGTATACCATAGAGATAATATGGAATCGAATAAGATGTCCATAGCATTATCAGTTACTTTCTGTTCTCCAACTCACACTTTAACCGAAGAGGAAATCCGAAAAGAATCAAGTGCTATAGTTAACTTAGTACGTGAAAATACCGGAGGGGTTTTGAGGCATAGCTAATTTTAACTTTGCAGCTATGAGTATCACTAACAAAAGTTACTATAGCATATATTTTAATATAGTTATCATACATATTAACAACTTTTTTTTATTGAAAAATTCAGAAAGATATTGTAAAATTATTATAGCAATAGACTTCGGTAAAACTCATGGCGGATTCAAAGGTTGTTATAACCCTTAATTCAAAAGCTTTACGCATACTCAGCTAGCTGCATTCAATAAAGAGTCCGTTGAAAAACTAGCAAAAAGGTTAGTTATAGATGGAATTGAGTGTGAAATTGAAAATATCGCGCTTTCTAGAATTGTCAAGGAAACTGATTCTCATGATCGGGGGTGATTAGAAGTGGGAATGTAGGCTAGGATACACTATTATCTGCAGAAGTAAAACCATAAATTATGAAGTATTATGTTGGCTACCCGAGAAGAATTCTTAAAAAAGATTTTCTTCCCTTATCGCCAGAAATAAGAAAAAAATAAGAAAACTTATAGAGGATAAAATTGCAGCTAATCCATTTAAGGTCGGTAAGCCATTAAGTAGAAAATTGAAAAAATATAGAAGCCTAAGGACTAGAGATTGCCTATTGTGTACCGCTAAACATTGCAGAACATAAGATAATTCCTGCTTCAGTGGGATACAGAAAGAACTTCTATGATAAGACACCATTGAATTTACTGTAGTGAACATTAAATGTATTTCTACGCACCCCTTTTCTTGATCCATTTTCTTTATTGAAAAATTAAAAGAAATGTTGTATACTAACTATAGTAATAGGCTTCAGTAAAACTTATGGCAGGTTCAGGAATTAACATAGCTCTTGATCGAAAAACTTCACACACCTTGCTAGACTAGCTGAAGTTACCAAGGATCCTGTTCAAAAATTAGCAAAGAGGCTAATTTTAGAAGGGGTAGAATGTGAGGTAGAGGGGATTGCATTAGCTGATATTGTTAAGGAATGTGAAGCTTCAGGCGCAGAAACAATTAAGTATAAAGACTTAGAACAGGAGTGAAGTATTTACAAAATTGAGCTTTCAAAGAGGTATGCTAAAAAGGATTTTCCAGCTCTGTCAGAAGAAACAAAATTTGCTGTTAAAAAGCTATAGAAGAGGAGCTTAAAGTTAAACCAACCCAAAGTCGGTAAACCATTACGTGGTAAATTACGAGGATATAGAAGACTAAGATTCGATAAATATCGTCTTATCTATCATGTGAATATTTCAAAACGCAAAGCACTTCTCGTTGCAGCAGGACATAGAGATAACTTTATAACCAGGCAGGATTGTTAGATTTACTACCAAAACTTTAAATATATTTTTATACAGCCCCTTTTCCTGATCCATTATCTACTTAGGCGGCTTTGTTCGAATCAAAGAATCGAGACTTTTTGGACCTTATACACCATTTAGATTAATACAGTTTGTTTTGGCATCCATTTGGCAAGAGAATAACCAATAAATTCAGTTACTTATGGTAACTAATTAGAGCTTTTCTTAAGAAGAGCGCACAGCGAGTCATATTATTATGGATCTGTGATAACTAAAAATGCAAAATTTGCTTAACTTTATATTGAACACTAGTATAGTTCAGTATTATTATAAAGGCTGGCAGTGGAAATGAAATTTGAAATGTTAGAAGAGAACGGTAAAAAGAGTCTTATCTAGTGTAAAATGGATTATTAATGCTAGTCAAAACTATAAGCCAACTAGTTCTAGAAAAAAACTAATCAATGTTTTTTTACTTTTTCCAATTGAGTGCTGCTAGTGCTCAAAAGGAAGACTCTAAGTTGTCTAAAGTAGTAAAAGATTTGGCTAGAATTCTAATATATATTGTTGCTACTGTGATTATAATTCTGTGCACTATATTAAATCTAGTAATCTCACTTATACCATATTTTCTGGCTATCAATAAAGACGTATTCGACTAAAAAAACACAAATATAGAAGATAACCAAGATCAAACAGTAAATAAAGTTAAGGTGGACAATGATAAAGAATACAGCAAGCTTATTGAAGGAGAAGTTAATAAGTTAGGGCAACAAGATAATACAGAGCAGAATTAACCAACTACCAATTTGCTGCAGGATTGTCATGTAATGTAGCTGGTAGACATAGGATTTAACTTCAGTGCGTGCGAAGGAGATGATATACAAGAAGCAGAATGAGCACTAATGCAAAGTAAATTAGTACAAACTATGCTATCATCTAGTAATGATAGAATGTTATCTATAGAGCAACACAATAGCGCAAGACAACATGAAACCTAATTAGGGTGGTGGTGGAAGCTATCACCCTTACAGCAATTCACTTCACCAGCGGTAAAGTAATGCCGCACTGCTTCATATACTTTCCTCTCATGTCATCATATGATTTTTCGCACTCGCTTTCACCACTTAAAAACACGAATTGGCACGCTCCCTCATTAGCGTAAATTTTTGCAGGAAGTGGAGTGGTGTTTGAGAATTCGAGTGTGACATGACCTTCCCATCCAGGTTCAAGGGAGGTAACGTTTACTATAATTCCACATCTTGCATAGGTTGATTTACCAACACAAATAACTAATACATTCCTTGGTATAAGAAAATATTCAACTGTACTTGCAAGTGCAAAGCTGTTTGGCGGAATTATGCATACATCTGTTTCCTTATCTATAAAACTATTCTTGGAAAAATTCTTAGGGTCCACCACAGCTGAATTAACGTTAGTAAAAATCTTGAATTTATTGCCAACTCTTGCATCATATCCATAAGATGATAGTCCAAAAGATATAACACCTTTACTGCTTTTGTGATCCACAAAAGGCTTTATCATTCTAAAGTTTTCAGCTTTTTCTTTTATCCATTTATCCGGCATAACGGCCATAATTGTTCTCTAAAGTTGTGTAATACTTACAATAATATAAAATAAAATTTAAATGTAAACTACAGATCTAGCAATTTGCATTATTCCAGCATCAGTTAAACAACTGCATGAATATTGTGATATAAGCCACAAAGTGATATCATCCAAGTAGTCCAATGATGTCATTCTAGCGAGTGACGCTGGTTAGCTATAAAATTCAAGGGGATATTTAAGAAATTTATCAAATAAAGAAAAAAGCAAAAGGAACCCTGGTCAGTATTTATTTTTAGTGTTGACATTTTTATGTCTTAAACGTTGCAATTTCGCTACTTTTAAACGCAACTAGTCTAAGCTATAATATTTAAGAAATTTGCCAAGCA
>NZ_JACZHU010000068.1:0-5726 GCF_020278605.1 Wolbachia endosymbiont of Mansonella perstans
CATATATACATCAAAATATCTGCAATTTCTTTTTTACATAACCAAGTGAGGATCATTGTCGGCACTTTGGTTGAATTTGGAAAAAATAGAACTAATCCACAAGAGATGCTAAATATATTAAACCAACGTAAAAGAAATGCTGCTGGAGTTACTGCACCACCTTGCGGTTTATATTTGGTAAAGGTAGACTACTAGCTTAAGTCCTCATTGGCATTACTATATATAATGCATTTGGATCATCTTCATCAATGATAATCGTAGCACTATTGCCATCTGACAAGCTAAACTTACATTTGTTTTTTATGCAAGACAAAACATCAAGCAAATAGCGTGAATTAAACCCTACGGACATAGGAGCTTCATTATAAGCTACCTCTATGGATTCAGTTGCATCACTGCACTCTTGGGAGTTTGAGTTTAGAGTTAATAATTTTTCTTGTAACGAAAACCTAATGAATTTTATTTTATCGGATACAACAACGGAAACCCGATCTATAACACTAGCTAGCTTGCCACTCTCAACAACCATTTGTCTATCTTGAGACGCCGGAATAACAGTTTTATAATCTGGAAAAGTTCCATCTATTAGCTTTGATATTAAAATATACTTACCGCATGTGAATTTGATTTTTCTGCCTGAGAGCTTTATATTAATTTCATTACAATCATCCAATACTTTCAGCAACTCCATGACAGCTTTACGCGGGATTATCACACCAAATTTACCGTTGATACTTTCAGGTTTAGGCCTCTTTATACACGATAAACGGTGACCATCGGTTGCAGCGCAATACAGAAATTGTTCATCTGTATGCAAGTATATCCCATTCAAATTGTATCTTGTATCATCCAGTGACACAGCAAACTTCGTTTTAGTTAATAAGTCTACCAAATCCGCACTCAGTAGAGTAAAATCATATTTATGATCCCCTTCCTCAAGAACAGGAAAGTTATTTGAAACTACACTTGGTAAAGAAAAGTTTGCATTTCCACAAGATATCAATAATTTCCTTTGATCATTCATTCCGAAATTAATATCCAAATCAGTTGGCAACTTCTTCACTATGTCGTGCAAAGTATGTGCTGAGATTTTTACTTCTCCTTCAGCTGACACATCTGCAGCAAGTGAGGCAAATATTGAAATGTCAAGATCGGTGGCCTTTAGTTCTATGCTGCCATGTTGTGCTTTGATATTTATACACGCTAAAACATCTATCGTATTACGCCTTTCGACCACCCCGCTTACTCTGGATAGCGTATTTAAAAGACTTGCGCGGCTGACGCTAAAACACATTTTCTCACACACAGCTTGCTCTTTAATTTCTACACCCGCAACCTCTGACATATTAACTCTCAAAAATATATTTCAAATGATATCCAAATTCTATGTAAAGTAAAGTGCTATTTTACTGGCAAAGGCGCTAGTTGTATATTTAAGTACAAACATTTTTAAGCATAGGTCCAACCTATGTGAATTACCCTAAATTGAGAGCCCCTATTGAAGTTGTTCAGCACTTGAGTTGCTAAGGCTTGTGCTTGTAGTGCTATTTTATAACAAGTCTTTTTGTACATATGAAACAATGAGCTTAACAATAAGTACTGCAATTAATGCAACCACAGCTACAGAAATAATTAACGCTATATTTGAATTTGCAATAACAAAACCAATACAAGCAACAGTTGCCAGACCAGCAATTGGAAGTAAGGCTTTATTTACAAATTTCACTAACTGCACCTTCCACCTTTCTGGCTTTTTCCCTAAATGTTTTTACCATCATCTACTGTCCAGGTTATAGAATCTTTACCCTCAATGTTTTTGCCATTATCTATTTGCCCAAACTGTAGGGTCTCTACCATCAAGTTTTTTACCTGTTTCTATTGTCCAGATCAGTGGATCTTTAAATTGAGAGTTAAAAAGTGCTAGTAAATTACAGCAAGACTCTGAATATTATTCTCAATCTCTGTTGTAACATGTAGCACTTCTGAATATTCTCTCATAGTCTGAATTTGATTCTGTAACCTCCGCTTAAAGTAACTACCTAAATTATTACCTCCGTCAGATACAAATTCCTTAGACTTAGCTGAATAACTAAACACCTCTTCACAAAAAACTGGCGGTAAAATACTAGATAGATATCCTAAGAGTAAACTTCATTTTATGATTTAGAAGTTGATTTAAATTACTAGCTTTTTTATATATCAACTTGTCAATCAGCTCCTTATTCTCAGACATAGTCTTACACATGCGTGCTTAATTCGAATGCTAATCTTTTATAATCCAGTTCAATTCCATATAAGGTTTTAAAGTCAAGCACAAGCAATGGAATTTTGCTACAGTGGTTAACACAGAAGTAAAGCGACCTACCATGGTCAATTTTTACCCAGAGTTTTTCTTTTACTTTTTTACCCTTCACATTTTCATATTCTTTTTCTATCACGCAAGGTTTTCTGTTTGCATAATGTCAGCTTCCCCAAGCAACATTTGAGCAGCTAATATTTTTTCAAAACCTTTTGCATCTTGGTAATTTTTACCTTTTTCCTTAATATTCACTAATGTTGTAAACTTATCCAAAAACTTTGATCTCAAATGAAGTTGATCTTGATCTTTCTCTTGCTCAATGCACTCTTTAAATTCATTACTACTATCAGTAAATCTTTTTTCTAGCAAATTATCATTTGTTACTAACTCAATAACCGGAGCTCCATCATATAAAAACAGTTTACATAAATCACAGCAATATATTTCCCAATAAAATCGGCAACATTCAGGTCATCATAACATACATTATTTTCTACCTACTGCTATGATGAATCAAGAAGACCATCTATTGTATAATCTGACAAACTACAGGGTTTTGCAATTTTATAGCTTTTCTTGATCTTTTGTAGAAGGATTTTTTGAACTGCTCTATTTAGACTGCTTTTCCTCTCCTGTCAGAGTGTGGTTCAAAACAGACTCAACCATGAAAGTCGCTATATCGTTTTCACCATACTGGTGCTCTGCTCAAAATCCTGAACTACAACCTGTTTCTTTCTTCCCTACTTTGTTAAACTAACTAAGAGGTTGAAGTGTTCTATCATGGAAATGTTTTTCTAAGATTTTTATATTCCTTCTCTTGTTTTTCTTAAATTCTTCTTCCACTGCTTCTAACTTTTTCTTTTTCTTTTCAATCGAGTCTTTTGTAAATTGATCCACTTTTTCAACTCTCAATCTTATTGTTTTTGGGAGAGCTGAAAAACCCATTTCTGTAACATCCTTTAGAAATTCAATTTGTAGGGCTTTATTCCCACTTAACATTTTCAAGCTTAACTCTCTCTACACCTGAGCATTTAGCAGCAAGTTCAGCTAGTGCCATACCTTCCTCCTCAATTTCAATTGCTTCTTGCATTAGCTCTTGCGCCAGATCTTGAATGGACTGTTTTTTATTCTAGCCAACTTAACAAGGTACTCTAAAATTTCATTATTAAAAGTTATGCTGAATCTTGAGTCTGCCATATGTTTTACCAAAACCTACTACAATAATTATACGACATTTCCCTGAATTTTCTCAATAAAAGAAGTTACCTATATGTAAAGAAGATTTTGTGCACCTGTGTTGACAAACAACTGAAGATTTGCCATAACTGGCTTTTGCTAATGGCATAGAAGTTAATATATTACAAGATATCATTAGGAATAAAGAAAACTGTGGTCAGTGTTATGCACTGGGATGACATCAACAGATTTAAATAGCAAAGAAATATAACATGGTAAAGTGGCTAGTATCTAATCAGCTTATCAATTACAACCATGCTGTAAAATTCATGGAAGTAAAAATTCAAAGAATTTACGATAGTTTATCTGATGAGCTAGTATGGCTGCTCCAGCACCCTCCACTTTACACAGCAGGAATCAACGCAACAGATGACGACATTGTTGAAAAATTATTTCCTGTATATAAAACAGGCAGGGGTGGTAAATATACATACCATGGCCCGGGTCAGCGCATTATATATCTAATGCTCAATCTTAAAAAAAGAAATAAATGCGATATAAGGCTATATATCAGAGATCTAAGCAATTGGATCATTAATGTTCTAAAGTACTTTAACACCAACGGAGAATTTAAAGAAGATAGAATAGGTATTTGGGTGAATAACAACGGAGTAGAAGGAAAAATAGCAGCTTTTGGCATTCGTGTAAGAAAATGGATAACTTACCATGGCATAGCACTTAACGTCTCTCCAGATCTTTCTCACTACAGAGGCATTATTCCTTGCGGGCTGAAAGATTATGGTGCTACATCAATGAAAGAACTAGGAGTCGAAGTTTCACTTTCTGAATTGGACGACATATTAAAAAAAGAGTTTTATAAGATATTTTAATGCGTTCCATTATTGTTTACATTTTATACTTCTCCTTGTTTTATGTATTAACACGGGTGTCTGTGTAGTTGATCAAGTCGATATTATTGCTCTTTCTTCAAAGGGAAAAGAATCAGATCTAACTACCATGAAAGAATATGTGGAAGCCTTGGGTTTTTATCCCCATGTTTCGGAGAAAATACACAGTAACGATAATCCATTTCACTCTAGATCTGACGAATTCAGAGCAAATGATTTGATTAGTGCCTTAACTGACGATAGCAAAATAACTTGGTGCATTAGAGGAGGAACAGGAGCTTCCCGGTTGATTCCCTATCTAGAAAAGTCACCCAATGATAAAAAAGAAAGAATTGCCTAAAAAATTCTCATGGGGTATAGCGATATAACTGTTTTACACATTTATCTACAAGCTAAATACAATTGGCAAACTCTTCACAGTACCATGTTGGAAATAATAGTAAATAACTCCGTTTCTGAGAGCTCTGTTGAAAATTAAAAGAGTTAATTCTGAACAAACGAGATTCCATTAGATTTGACAACTCAAAAATAATCGACAATGGTATAAAACTAAAAAACGGCAGATTAGAATCTAAAATTATTGGTGATAATATGACTTTAACTGAAAATAACATAGGAACTGCTTGGCAAGTAAATGCAAAAGGCGAAATTTCATTTTTGGAGGACATAAGAGTTTATCCATATGCAATGGAGCGCGGCTTAGATCACCTAAAACAAGCTCATATTTTCGATTGAGCGCAAACGGTGATTTTTGGTAGCTTTACTAATTCCGGTAACGATAATCTTATTGAAATCGCAAATAGAGAGATTTGCAAAAAGTGTCGACTTTCCGGTGTTCACAATTCAAGAAATAGATCATGGGTATACAAACGATCCTTTATCTCTTAATACCCACACTACCATCGGCATTCAAGATAAAAAAGAAGATATGTTTTTTATGGATGTGCAGAATTTACAGATTGATCTACCTGCATTACAGTAGAATGGATACACAATGTCAGTGCTATCCGAGTAACCTTATGCGTGACACTACTTGTTGTTTCAGCGATTAAAAATATTAAGAAATTTATCAAATAAAAAAAGCAAAAGAAGCCCTGTGGGCAGTTTACTTCAAAATATATTGGTAACTAAGCGGTTAACTCGTGACTTCTTCTCTGAGTTGGTACAATTTCAGCTATAGGAAGACCAGTAGTTTAAGCTATGATATCAACAGATACGCCAGCTTTAAGCAGGTTTTTAGCCACAGCAATTTTAGCCTATTTTTCATTCTCCTCTCTCTTCTGCCCTGCCTTTTTGATAACCGATGGAGATTCCTTCTTGTCTGCCTCTTTCTTACCCCACTT
>NZ_JACZHU010000157.1:0-1216 GCF_020278605.1 Wolbachia endosymbiont of Mansonella perstans
AATTTGAGGTTTCGTTTTCACGACACTCCCGACCAGAGAAGGTTGATATTGGGAGTACGTGGGGTTTGTAATAAAGTAGAGTTTGTTTGGTTGGTTTGTACTGCTTCTAGTTCGCATTGCAATGGGTTCCTGGTGTTCCACTGTGTCCGGTTCGATTTCCACAACTTTCGCGCTTTCCTTGTTATTAAGTTCGAGATGATCATCATTGTTAACTTCGAGGGGATACAGAACATTTATTGGACGATTGAGGAGTTTCCCAGTAGGAGTTTCTACTTGAACATTCCTGACTTGACCGTCTTTATCAATTTTGACATCTTTGATTCTTAATAATTTCCACATTCCCCTTGGGATGCCCGATTCATTTAGGAGTACAATCTCTCCCTTCCTTGGAGTTCTTTTTTGTGCTCCTTTGGGTGAGGTAATTTCCCTTTGTGTGCGTTCTCTGAGGCTTGTTAAATATTCGGTTCTCCAGATTTCCCAAAAATTGTCGAGAGTTTTAAGAGTGTTCCTCCAGTATTTGATGAGCTTTTCTCTGGTATCTAACCTGTGAGGGATAAACTCTTCCTGTGTATCATCATTCTTAATCATGGGTAGATGAAGCGAAGCGTTGGGTAAAATAAAATCAATGGGACATATAATAACGCAATCGTCAAAGTTGGCATAAGTTAGTGGCCGGGTATTAAGTATGCCCTCAATTTCTGCAATTAGCGTCACCAATTCCTTTTCCGCTAGGTAATTTCTACCAATGGCTCCTTTTAATGCATTTTTCGTTAACCCAATTAGTCTCTCATAAATTCCTCCTTGCCAAGGAGCCTTCGGTACAATATTTTTCCAGGTCATTCCTCCTTTCGCTAAAAAGTTGGAGACAGCGACTTGCGTTATAATTGTCTTGAACGCCTGGAATTGAGTGGCATTGTCGCTTAGAATCAATCCGGGATATCCTCGTCTTGCAACGAATCTCCGGATAGCATGCAAGAAGGTTTCTGCAGATTGATCTTCTGCCAGCTCGAGATGCATGGCCCTTGTTGTAAAGCATGTGAATAATATTATCCACCTTTTTGTTGGCACATTACCTTTGATTGAGAGAGGCCCAAAATAATCCAGGCCGACATATGCGAAGGCTCTAGATCGGTTGACACGCGTTTCTGGAAGACTTGCCATCGGTGGTAATTTGAACGATCTGGAGTTCCAACGTTTACAGACTCGACATCTGTTT
>NZ_JACZHU010000157.1:1226-5593 GCF_020278605.1 Wolbachia endosymbiont of Mansonella perstans
ATTCTGAAAGTGTATGTAAAATGCCTGCATGGCATAGTTTTTCATGTTGTTGTAATATAATGAGTTCCGTTATTGGATTGTGTCGAGGGAGATAAATAGGATATTTGCTAGTTTCAGGCAACTCCGAATTCTCCAATCGGCTAGCAGATCTCCATAGTTTATCATCTTCTGTGTAGAATAAATTCCACTTGTTTATTTCGTCGTCATTGACTCCTTCAGACTGTGCTTGTCTAATTAACAACCATTCCGACAGTTTGTAATCCTCAGCTGTAAATCGATCCTTTTCAATTGAGGCAGACTGTAGCCATGGTAGTCCGTTTTTAGTTGTTAATCGAATAAACTTGAGGATCCACGCTGTTGTTCGTAACAGTCTTAGCCATTTGCTAAAACGTCCGGCATCGATAAATTGAAGATTATGATCCTTGCGCATTCGCGAGACCTCTGTTACGGTAATTTCCTTTGGTTCGTCGTTATTGTCAAAATCGTATTCCCATTGTGGCCAGCTAGTTTCACCTTGTACTAGCCACGAGGGACCATGCCACCATGGCATGAAACCTCTGAGCTGTTTTGGGTTGAGACCTCTTGTTGCCACGTCTACGGGATTCTCTTCTGACGGAATATAACGAAAAGTACATTTCGTTCTACGTATTTCCTCGACTCGATTTTGAACAAATCTTGGCAATAGGTTAGAATGATTTTTTATCCAATGTAATGCGCATTTAGAGTCTGACCATAGAATTACCTTTATATTGGTGAGGTCCAGTTGTGTCATGACGAATTGTGCTGCTCGTGTTCCGATGAGTATGGCCATCAGTTCTAGACGTGGTATTGTCATTCCTTTGATAGGAGCAATGCGCGACTTGGAGAAAATAAGCGATGATTTTGTTCCATGCATTTCCTGACTCACTAGATACACTGCTGCTGAATATGCTAAACTTGAAGCATCAGTGAACACATGTATTCCAATTAAATCTGTAAAGGTTGTGACAAATCGCGGCAAATCTTTTACAACCGTTACCCATTTGGCAATAAGGGACTTCCATTGCTTATGGTCTTGCTCATCTAATATTTGATCCCAAGATTTATTTTCTTTCCACAGGTGTTGTAAAAATATTTTGAATTTTACCATTATTGGGACTAGAAATCCTAGTGGGTCATATTGTGATGCGACGAATTGTAGAATCGTTCGTTTCGTTAATTCTTGTTCTGTCCATGGATTTAATTTTGCTTGGATGATATCTTGACAGGGATTCCATGGAATGCCGAGGATTTTTGTGTTCTTTCTCATTGCTCGATCTTCATGAGGCAGTCCTGCATAGAATTCTTCGTCGTTAGATAAGAATTCTCTTAGGTTCATTGAAGCCTCATTGAAGATGGATTTCATTTCCACATATTTTTCTAATGCGTCCCGTGTTCCATTTAATGATACAATAACATTGTCCACATAAAGATTTTTCTTTATTTCTAATGCTAATTCGCTATCATGATTTTCCAAATGATAATTCAGGGTAGCGGATAGCAAAAATGGGGATGATATTATTCCAAACGGGATTCTCCTAAAACGATAGCACTTTATATTTTCGTTAGATACTCTTTCTTTCACTTCTTTTAGCCAAAGGAACCGAGTACAATTTCTCTCTGAAGGGTGTAATTCTATTTGCAAAAATGCCTTTTCAATATCAGCTGTAATTACTCCTTTCATCATTCTAAAACGTAATAATACTCCTGCAAGATCTGGGAGGTTAATTGGTCCGCGATATAATACCTCATTTAAACTTTTCATTCCCTTTATGTGAGCTGAAGCATCATAAACGATTCTTAACTTAGTGGTAGTTTTCCCTGGATTACGAACATCATGATGTGGGAGGTAATGAATAATTCCATCTTGATTCATATGTGGTTGTACTTCTTCGATTATACCCGCACGTAGTTGCTCTCTCATTATTTTATCATATTCTTGTAATTCCTCTTTATGCGACTGAAGTCGTGCTATCAGCATTCGTAAACGGTTAACGCATAATCCGTAATTATCGCTCAGTTTGTCTTTGCATGGTTTCCATGGCCAACGTACTTCATATCTCCCCTTCTGTCTAGTGACACTCTTCTTAAATTGTTCCAATGCTTGTTCATCATCCTGTGTATCGGGTCGGTCTTGAATACCAATGCAATCCAACTTCCAAAATTGGTCTATATCTGGAGTGCGATTTTCTTGAAATATCTTCGTTGCAAAGATGTGGCGGCGGCATAATTCGTTAATATAACCGCTCCCTGCTATAATGGGACCAACTTTGCTGTTCAGTAGAGTGAATCCTGTCTTTAGCTGCTGAGCATTATTCATGTGAATGAAGTCGAAAAAATAGTCCGCTCCTATGATTATGTCGGGTTGTTTTTGGTAACTTCTGAGATTGCTAATTTCATATTTGTCTGGTACTTCAACCACTTGAAGTTCACTTGTTAGATAATCCATAACATTAGCTTGGACAGTCATATGATTTGAGCCTTTCATTTTTACTCCAATTTGTGTTTGAGTTACGTAGCATACTTTGGGATTCCTGTTGCCAAAGGAGGAGATTGTGTATTTTTCTTCATCGGTTTCTCTGAGATTCAGTCGATGTGCTAACTTTTGTGAAATGAAGGTTGCATCAGCACCGACGTCAAAGAGTACTAGGGCTTGTACCTGTTGTTCAGGCTTATCAGGATTAAAAACAGTAATTTCTTTACATAAAAGCAGTACTCTTTTCTCTTCGCCTTTCGTAGTCGAATTAACAGATATATTTGCATTTTTAACCACAATCTTTCCTTTGTTAACTCTAGAATCTTTGGGCTGTTTGAACTGGTTAGTTTTATCAGTACAAAGGGAGCTGTTATGAGATTTCTTACAATAAAAACAACTCACCCTTTTTTTGCAGTCGAATTCGCTATGTCCAAGCTTGAAACAATTAGGGCAAAGCTTAATTTCCTTCAATCGATCAATTCGTTGCTCGACTGTAGGATATATGTGACAGTTGCTATCCCAGTGATTGTTGTTGCAGAAGATACAAGGTCTCCTTTTCTTATTTGTCAACCAATTTGGACTCTCTTGATCTAGCTGGTTTCTTTCTGCTGAAGTGGTTTGCTTTGATTGTTTCATTGCAACCAATGCAGAGGTTTCTGGGATGATTGAATTAGGATGACGTTTGATCAAATTTTTTTGACTTGCACTATCTGAATATTGCCATTCCATTACCTGGTCGTTTCTGAGGATTATTTTTCTGAGAAACTGTCGAAGTTTTATTATGGACCACTGGTTATCCTCCTCCTTTTGTTGATAAACTTGATTTAGTATCCAATTTGGTAATTTGGATTCTATCATAGTTTCAATGGTAGGTTGCTCTACGTTTTCACCAATTGCTTCCAACTGTCTTAGCACTCTTTCCATTTCTTCGACTGTTGTTCTCCAATTTCGGTCGTTTCGTTTTGTAGATATTAACTCCTTGTACAGTAAATTTCTTATGGTAGAAACGCGACCAAATTTCTCCTCTAATAATTCCCTTATAATTTTGTAATTTTCAGGTGCCCTGTCGTAACCCCTTACTAACTGTAGGGCGCTTCCTTTCAGACAGGAAATTAAATAATTTAACTTTTGAATATCGGGTATGTTTTGAGAGTGTACGGAAGCTTCGAAACCACTCCAAAATTCTCTCCATGTTTTTGGATCACCACTGAACGTTGGCAACGATAATTGTGGTAAATTTACTACTGGACGATATTCAGTTAAATTAGATTCCCTATTTTGTGTTAAGCGTTTAAGAGCTAACTCAGCATCGTCCTTATACATAGATAAGGTTATGATAATATCCGTACCTTTGTTAATTAAATTTAAGATACCTCTATCATCATTTGCCATTTCCTCATATTTCTCTTCTTCTTCCTTTTTTTGCGACTTTGGGGCTAGTTGAATGTGTTCCAACCATTTGTCGTTGATTTTTTCGAGAGTGCCAACGTACCTTTCAAGGCGCATCAACTTTTCCTTGATGATTCTTGCCCTGGTTTCATATTGCTGACACAATACTTCTATTGTCAATTTTTGATCTAACGGAGTTAGATCCATTTGTCGTACTTCATCGAGGAGTCCCTCGAGATTTGCTTTTACCGATTTCGCTCTGATAATTATGCTGGCAGACATACCTCACCTCTGTGCACCAAAATATTTTTGTCGTGAAATAGTAAAGACTGCCAGATAATTTAGTTGCCGAGCTGAGTGGTTGGATAATCAAACTCCAATCAAATCTATCCAAATGAAGCGCTTAGTGCGAAAGCGTTTGTGAGGAAGTCGATTTGTTTTGTGAATACGCAACAGTAAGGAATATTAACCTTTATCGTAATAA
>NZ_JACZHU010000069.1:0-5540 GCF_020278605.1 Wolbachia endosymbiont of Mansonella perstans
TTTAGTTACTGTCATATCTTTTGTTGTAACATAATCCATAATTTATTATAATATGCGAATATAATATAACAATTGACTCAAGATTCAGCTACTTTATTTTTTAGGATATGTCTCTTTTGTAGCATAATTTAAAATACTAGCAGTTGCCAATGCTGCAAATATTGTAAGAAGCGCCATTTGATGATCTATAAAAAGCGCTAGTGTTGATGCTATAATTCCACTCACGATAAACATAAACCCATTGATAACAGATAATGATGTGCTGATGCGTTTTCGCTCTACAATTTCACTGCCAACAGTAAAGTTAAGCATATGTCCTCCCGCAAAAAACCCAAACATTAACATACAAGAATATACGATATAAACCGCCAAATGGCTGCATAGTAAAATAATAATCGAAACGCCTTGTAGCAGAGCGAAAGCGGAGATTACATGCTTTCTATTTTCAAATAAGTCTGAGATTTGATCTGCAATTGGTGCACCAACTGCAAGACCGAGCCATAACACCGTAGTTGCTATACCTGATCCCATTGCATCAAGTTCTGAGTTGCTCAACAACCTTGGTGCCCATAAGGTGTTAAGCGCTAAAAATGTTCCAAAAGTAGTAGCACCCACTATTGAGGTTATCCAGATGCTTTTTAGTTTTAGCACTGCGAGCACAGAACACATTACCGTTTTTATGGAGCTTCTTATTGTGCATTTTTCTAAACTTTTTTCTGAGAGTGCTTCTGGGTAGAAGAGCATAAGTGCAAATATTAACACGCCAAGTAGTATTATGCATACAATCAGATTTTTCCAATATATACCTTCAGCGAGAAAGCTAGAGAACAATATTTGAATTACCAGTGCAGAAAGGCTTGAAATTGTCTGTACCAGTGAGAACACCAGACCAAATTGGACAACGGGAAAACAGGTACTACTGATATGAGCAGCCCCAACAAAGCCAAATGAGGCTCCAATTGCAATAAACACTTGAGATAAAATCAAATGGGAGAAGTTTTCACTATTAATGAGAACAAGAAACCCAAGGATTATAGTTGATAACGAAAAGAAGTAAATTTTTTTGCTTGAAAAAGTATTAAACATTGCTCCACTAAAAAACTGTGAGATGGCAAAAGTCCAATTATAAGCTGAGTTTACCAGTGCAACTTACGCGGTCGTGAGTCCAAGTTCTTTTTCAAGATCTACGCTTATAAAAGTATAAATTACCTGCATGTTGCTGAATATAACAATTAAGTTACCAATCAGCCAAACGAACCAAGTTTTAGCCTTACTTTCCATAAAATCTGCTTAATAGCACTTAGTCTAATAAAAGTACCAACTAACATAAGTCACCACTTCATGTCTTAAAGTTTTATATATTTATTCTGAAATAAAGTCAAAAGAAAATTTAAAAATTTTAAGAAATAAATTGACTTCCCGATAACGAAAGTTAGTATAATCTTTATACTTAAGAAATTTACCAAATAAAAAAAGGCAAAGGAAACCCCGTTAGCTAGTTATTTACTATCTATCTTTTAAATTAGCATTTTTTTATTGTCTTAAACGTTTTAACACATGCATTTTAGCTTATATTGATAAAAACCTTGAAAGTTTATAAAGACATGAGGTGTACATAGTGCAAAAAATTAAACATAAGATGCCAAGTACATTGAGTTTTTTTGTTGTTTAATCTGTACGGACTGAAGATAAATAATAGCTTCAGTATTATATATTGGAGGAGTTTGTCAAGTAGTTTTTTTGTTCTTATTGCCACGCTGAGATTAATAGGCAGCTCAACTAATGGTCAATACATCTTCTATTAAAAATTGTACAAACTCATTGCCATTCCAATAATTCATAGAGATTTTGCCCAAAATAGCTTTAACATCACCCTTCATGATAGCAGAACCAAGATGAGTATTTGCAGAACGAAACGCAATAGCTCTAACCGTAGCATTATCGTCAGCAATGAAGCATTTTATATGGTCAACTCCTATAACTTCGGGCTTCCTGATCTTTGCTCCTTGGATAATAAACCTCGGCTCAGGATTACCAACACCAAATGGCTCTAAGCGTTGCAGTTGATTCCACAGGGATAAGTTTATTGCCTTAGCAGTTACTATACCGTCGGCTTTTAAAGCTTTATTATGCGTAAAGCGTGCAAACCTCTCAGCAAAAAAGTCATATAAATCGTTTATTCTGTCTTCCTTAATCGCAAACCCTGCTGCCATACTATGGCCGCCACCCTCAATAATCAGATTTATAAGTTTTGCAGAAAGAACTGCAGCTCCAATATCAATCCTAGGAATTGACCTACAGCTTGCTTTTCCTATTCCATTGTTTAAAGATATCACAATCGTTGGCAAGTGGAACCGCTCTTTCAGCCTTGATGCAATTATACCGATTATTCCCTGATGCCAATTGCCGCTTACCATTATAAAATTTGCACCTGATTTCACGGACTTTTCTACTTGTGTTGTGGCCTCTAAAATAGCCTCACTTTCCATCATTTTCCTTGTATCATTTAAGTCTATTAATTTTAGCGCGATGGAATGCGCCTCCTCTTCATCATCTATAGAAAGCAGCCTTGCGCCAAGCGATGCTTCTCCAATTCTTCCTCCAGCATTTATGCATGGCCCAATATTAAAACCTAGCTGGGAAACGCTTGGTTTTTCAAGAATTCCTAAAGCATCAAATAAAACGCGTAAGCCGACGTTTTTTCTTGCTGACATAACTTTTAACCCTTGTGAGACAAATGCTCTATTAAGGCCAGTGATCTCCATAACATCGCAAACAGTGCCAAGGGCGACCAAATCTAGCAGATCAAATAAATCTGGTTCTTTTCTATTGGTAAAAAACTCTTGCTCACGCAGGCTTTTATTAAGAGCAACAATTAGCAGAAATGAAACTCCAACTGCTGCAAGGTTAGTATAAGGAGAGCTCTCATCAAGGCGATTTGGATTAACAACTGCTGCAGCACCTGGTAGTTTTTCTGTGCCAAGATGATGATCGATAACTATAATATCAAGATCGAAATTCTTGGCATCCTCTATTGGTCGATACGCAAGTGTGCCGCAATCAACAGAAATACATAGGTCAATTCCTCTTTTTTTGAGTTGCAATAAAGCGTCTGCATTTAATCCATAGCCCTCATTAACACGATCTGGAATGTAGATTATAGAGCGTATACCAATTGCCCTTAGGTATCTGTTAATTAATGCTGATGACGTTGCACCGTCAACATCATAGTCACCAAATATTGCTATGTTTTCACCATTATTTATTGCCCGTATTATGCGGCAAACAGCCTCATTCATGTCAAGAAGATGGAAGGGATCTGGTAATAGCGATCTGATTAGTGGATATAAGAAGTTGCCTGCACTCTCTACATTAACACCGCGAGTAACAAGTGTTCTAGCTAGTATTTCTGGTAATTCAAATTTTTGAGTAAGGGTTACAATTTCTCTTTGATCTGCTTCTTGTAACCTCCATAGTACATTTGTTATACTGCGCTTTTCAATATTAAGTAGCATATTTTGTAAGTAAAACAAAACCACTTTACCAGAACTTTTAAGCTTGTTCTACAATTGAATTTGCCATTCCTTCGAAGCATGGTACAATTTCAAAAAATATCTTGCAAGTCCTAAATTGAAGTACTATCATGTACCTTTCAATAAAATATTAGGGGTTATTATGAGTGGTAGAAAAAAGAATTATATACGTTTTAATAAGCTAATAGATAATCTTTATGACACTCAGTTAACCGCAAGGATAGTTATGGGGCTATAGCAGGAGTTGGTGCTGTAATAGGAACGCTTGCAGAATTAGGGCTCAGATTTACAGCTCTGTCATCTTTAGTTATAGGCGGAGTTATTTGTGCTGTATTTCCAATTTCGCTAGTACTTGTAGCTATAGGGTTGCACCGTTACTATCGTTATAGGATCAACGAATTAAAAAAAGAAATGAGGTATTATAAAGAAGGGCGTAACAGCAGCGTTTACCACCCTTGCTTTTTGCAACAGTTGCAAGTGTAGCAGCTGGAGTAAGTCTTGCAACAACCGCAAATGCTATTCTCCCTGGTGTTTTTGCAGCTTGGTGGCAATAGCGGCAGGTGCAGGAATAAGTCCTCTTGCACTACCTATAGGAATAGTTACAGGGGTATTTGCTGCAGGTAGTATATCTGAATCTATCATTTATTTTAAGTGATAGAAATTTTTATCTTTAGCAGGTTTCAAGGTAATTGTTTACTGTTTGCAAAAATATTCGCATAATTTAAGCAACATCAATTGATAAAAGTTATGGAGCTTAACAAGATTGCAGCATCAATTTTACTTTCCGGGCTGATTATTGTAACAATCAGCAATGTAGTTGATGTGCTCTACAGTCCGGAGAAATATAAGATTGAACACCAAACGATAGTAGCCGCTGGTGGTGGTGAATCTCAGCAAAGAATTGAGCAAGTAGCGCTTGACATCGGAGTACTCATGCAGAATGCTAGTTTTGAGAAAGGCAAATCAGCAGCAAAGAAATGTATAGCTTGCCATAGTTTTGAGAAAAGTGGAGCAAACAAAGTAGGGCCAAACTTATGGAACATAGTTGGAAACAAAAAAGCACATCTTGGCAACTCATTTAACTATTCAAAAGCAATACTCGAAAAGGGCGGAAAGTGGGGATATGAAGAGCTATTTACCTTCCTGAAGAATCCAAAAGCTTATATAAAAGGTACACGTATGGCGTTTTCAGGTATTTCCAATCCCCAAGAAATTGCAGATTTAGTCAGCTACTTGCGCCAACTAAGCGATAGCCCGGTTGATTTACCAAAGTAATGCGGATTACTGTAAACTATTCGGTAAAAGTGGCAAGTACATAGCATATCGAAAACTACAGGGAAAGAGAGCTTTTATAGTCTTTTTTGGTGGGTTTGCATCAAACTATGAATAGAACTAAAGTAACTGCTATTTATAAATTTTGCCAGAAAAATGATGTAGCGCTTGCGCTATTTGACTACTTTGGCCACGGCCATTCAAGCGGTGATTTCACTGATTACACGATAAGTGATTGGCAAAAAAATTGTACTAGAGTGATCAACGAATTAACTAGCAACAAACAGATAATTATAGGTTTAAGTATGGGAGGGTAGCTAATGTTGCTCACTGCTCTTCAATTTCCAGGAAGAATTGCAGCATTGATTGGTGTATCACCTGCTTCTGACTTCACTGAGGATGTAATATTCAAACAGTTATCAGGTAAGCAAAAAGAAGAACTAGATTCTAAAGACATAGTGGACTTTACTTCAGGGCGTTGTGCATACAAAATAACCAAGAATTTGATAGAAGACGGCGGGAAAAATCTTCTTTTAAATAAGGAAACAACAGACATAAACTCTCCTGTACGCTTATTGCATAGCATTAACGATAAAGATGTTCCTTACCAAACCTCACTAAATTTAGCTGAAAAAGTCAAATCAACCGATGTTGAGGTGCACTTGACAAAATTAGCGGAGCATAACATGTCTGGCAGCCATTCATTGAAAAATTTTTTCAGACCATCAAAGAATT
>NZ_JACZHU010000070.1:0-5401 GCF_020278605.1 Wolbachia endosymbiont of Mansonella perstans
TATGATTTTTTTGAGAACCTTCCAGTAGTAAAAGAAAAGTTGGTTTCTTTGAAAGAAGTGGGGCTTGGCTACATAACGCTTGGACAGCCCTCAACAACGTTATCTGGGGGTGAAGCACAACGAATAAAGTTATCCAAGGAACTATCAAAACGATTTACCGGAAGAATATTATATATTCTTGATGAGCCAACAACCGGGTTGCATTTTGAAGATGTAAACAACTTACTAAAAATGCTCCATAAGCTAGTTGATTTGGGAAACACTGTTATAGTTATCGAGCACAACTTGCACGTTATAAAAACTGCGGATTACGTAATAGACATTGGCCCAGAGGGTGGAGTGAAAGGCGGAGAAGTAGTCGCTGCAGGAACTCCAGAAGAAATAATAGACATACCAAGAAGTGTTACAGGTAAGTACCTTAAGCCATATTTATCAGATAGAGCATAAACTATTTTTTAATTATATTAGGCTACTCTGTATACTTATGATTTGGGTGGGGTAACGTCAGTATGTCAATATTTTAAAGGGTATGTTGAATATGGAATTGTGCCTGCTAAGAAAATAGAGGGTTTCACGCTAACTCCAGAAAGTAGTTTCTATAAATCTGTACGTTATATTAATAATGTGCTAGGACCTGTAAAAGATATAATTTATGGAGTTGAGAACGAAGACGATCATAATAATCAATACATGAAAAGTTGTGAATATGTAGGCTACAGAGCAGGGAAAGTTTACCTATTGTGTCAACTTGCTGCTTCTTGGCGACTGCATAATATTGCAGCCTTTACTTTTGACAGCGGCATATTTGTCGTACTTTCCACTCAAGTTATTTTCAAAGATAACAGGGAACAACTGTTTAAAAGCAAATACAGGGTCATTGGTCGGCCATCTAAACGTATTTTTAGATATTGGACAGGAATGCGTTAGTGCAGTGTCCAGAGATTTAATAAGATTGTAAGTTATGTCTGTGCTACTGTCGTTTTGGGCTGCTGCATTGATCATAACTCCACTTATGTGGGCTTGTAACAAAGTAAGCTGAGTGAAATACAAAACCAGAAAAGACATCTTTAGCCAATGGCATGTCACAAACTGAGTTATAATACCAATCTTCGTTATTAGGGAAACAAATAAAGTATATTACAAATTTGCTTATACCACCAATTATAGGCAAAACGGTATCTTTTTAATTTATCCTATTACCAGTGAAATTTGGTATAGGAAATTTTGAAAAATTGTCTAACAGCTAGAATAATGAAGTCAAAAGTCTTGGGAGAGGCTTAAAAGATATAGCCAATAAGATGGTGATCACCTGTATTTATAACCATCAACAATAAATTTAAATGGTATTATACCGCTTAGAGCTGCCTGAGCATTGGACAAAGTAAAGCTAATATCAACAGTTCGATTCTTCACTCTCTTATTTTGTTCAGTTGTAAAAACTACAACAGCATTTCCAGCGAATGTGACTAGGTCCTTGATTGGTCGGTCAATGGATAACTTTACTACATTTATGTTGGAAATTTTTCCTTTAGATGAAGACAAATAACTAGTTTCATTGCTCATTTTTTCTTGAAAACCTTGATAGACTTTATATATAGAGTTGTTTTGTATGAAATTTTCTCGGTATTCTGGCTCGATAACTCTACTAGATTCGTATGTTTCAACGTATTTACTTACTAAGTACCTGGCTATAGAAGTGTATTCATCATCTTCTTCATTAAAACTAAGCTTACGTATTATAGAGAACTCATCTTCTGTGTAATTCACATATTTTACAAAATTTAAATCTCTTTTAATAGGAAACAACAGGTATATATTTAGTAGTAATAAACATAAGCACACTAGGAGAAATGATACTATCAATACCATCCAAGACCTTTCTGCTATACAAGACAGGTACCTATAACAGTACCATTCAATTGCTTTACTAAAATAACTCTTGTTTTTTACTGATTCAGGCAGCTTGTCTCCCATAATATAAAGCCCTATTGAACTATCATAGCAACAATAAACCCTAAAAATTTTAAAATATATTTAAATTTTCTAAAGCAGGATGAATGATTATATCACCTTGTTCGGCAATAAGGCAGAATTTGTCGATTTTGCTCATATCCACATTTGTCATTCTTTACACTGAAATTTTCAGGACCATAGGTATTACCATCTGCACTTTTGTGGTAATTATAATAACGTAATTTATCTTGATCGTCAAAGTAACCAAATTCATCAGCGAGGGTTCCCACCTTTCTGCCTCTGTTACCTTTAACTAGCCCGAATAAATCTGCTGCATGGTTTTAAAATCCAGGCTCAACAACTCCGTCCATAGCAAAAAACTTAAGTGCGTGACCAACATGCTCCTTAAATTTTAGGTTATAGGTCTTTTTTACACTACCTAAGACCCACAAATTTATATTCATCTAAAACACCAGAACATTGTAGATCATATTTTTTATATTCAAAAAACTCATTGCCTAGAACGTTACAAAACGTTAATTTATAATTACCGTCATTCAGTTTAACAACTTTAAGGTAATGAAAATCTTGAGGAATTTTACCTCTTCTTTTGTAATATGGTTACGCACAACAAGCTCGGCACTGAGCATATGATAGCTAATTTTGGCTAAGTAGCTATATTAATTGTTTTGTTTAGCTTAAAATTTGCTTCATAAATACCATTTGACAGCTCCTTTCCTTTTTCTAAGGTTACGTTCTGGTCTAAAGCCATGTTCTTATTTAAGCTTAGTTCTTTCTGCGTATTCAGTATGGCTTTCGTAAAAACTTCTATCGGTTGCCATACAGTTAATTTATTATCAGTCAAACCACGTACTTTAAATATAAAATTGACAGTATTTTATCACAAATTTATACTAAAAGTAGTATAATCAATGGACTGATGCTATAAGATTAATCGCATTAGCTAAAACATGCTTTTTATCTAAGTGGAATTGCTTAGCAGCAATAAAAAGTTCATCTATTTTCTTCCACTTACTTAGCAAAATTTCAACGCAATTTACTTCTCTTTTTATTTTGTCTAAAATGAAGGCTTGAATTATATATGATGCTAGTTCTAACTCGATTTCGCTGTTTATTACTTTATTAATTACTTCAGGATTATTTAAATTACGGAGGAATGTATAAAAGCATTTGTATGATTCATAGGTATCGCTACTTATTGCATTTATTATCATCCCTGGCGTTCCAGGGAATAAGGTAACAATTTCATCGAACACTTGATCATCAAGTTTACATTGAGCTGAAACAATTTGCTTCGTTTCATTATAAGTTAGTGGCAGTAAATTTAGCTGAAAGCACCTACACTTAATAGTAGTTTGTATATTATATGGCTTGTGGCTAATTATGAATATTTTAGAGTTCTTTGGCGGTTCTTCTAATATTTTTAATATCGCATTTTTAGCGTTGTTCGTCATCGCTTCTAAGCTATCTATTACAGCTATCTTATATTCTGATTGAATAGGGCTTAAGTGTAGAAAATTTTTCATTTCTCTCACTTTTTCTACTCCTATCGTATCACTTTCAACAATGTGCAAATCCAACGCTACTTCGTCATAGTCTTTTATAAGGAACCAATTAGAAAAGGATTTCACGAGTGTTGCTTTTCCTATACTCTTTTTACCACAGACCAGCCAAGATTGAACAGACAAGTTGTCCATTAATTTTTTTTTAGCTTGATCATGACCTATTATTCTTTTCATTCTTCCTCCTATGGACCTCAGCCTGAAAACATATTACTTGAAGTGAGACTGCACCCTCTCTTAAAACCCTAATCTTATCTCTAGCTAAGTCAATAACAGTAGATTCTATACCGGAAACTAATTTATCATCTTCGATTATCGCAGATAGATGTTGCCTAATAGATTGAGGTATATCGCTTGCTTTGCATACACTTTTTTCTCCTGAAATATTGATACTAGTCGCGACTATCGGGGTTTTTAGCTTATTTAATATTGAAATTGCAATAGGATGATTAGGAATTCTTACGCCTATGCTGCCTTTAAAGAATTCGTTTGGTAATATGTTATTATTTTTAAGCGGTAAGATATAGGTAATTGGTCCAGGAGAGAAGTGGTTTATTAAACCAAAGTATTTTTTCTCTAGCTCTGCTATTTTTGTCAAACTGTAAATATCACTAACAGATATAGATAGTGGTTTATTTTGAGAACGCCTCTTTACCTGGTATATTTTCTTTATAGCTACACTATCTAATGCACTACAAGCAAGGGCATAAACTGTCTCTGTTGGAAAACAAACTAACAAGTTGTTCTGTATTGCATTTATTATTTCAGATATCATATAGCTAAGAACTTACATCCATATTACAGCATAAGCAGTAGATAATTTTATTCCGGTACCAGCTTTTTTCTGGTGTATTTTTTTCAGCGGTTAAACTGCTATTTTATAATGGATTTTGTCAGCAACCGCTAGGTTTTTTCGATTGCTGTGCACAAAGCTATTCCAGCTTCATGCACACAGCTGTACGAACATTAATTATAGAAAAGAAAAAAGGTAGTAATCGTAGATTTTGTCTGGATTTCCACTACAGTATTCAATGACTGGTTTCAGGATTTCAAGTCTAAGCTCGTTCATAAAAGCACGCCTAATGAACTTGTAACTCTATATTCCATTGTGTTTTCTGTACTCTGTTAGTAAAATGGAAGTATGAGAATCATGTACAGTGTAACCATAATAATCCCAATTATGGATTAGAAAGAAGTGAAAAAAAGCTGGAAAGTGAGTAAACTCCAAGTTATTCCTGTTTTAATAAGGAGGTTACCCATGAAGAAAGATATTACAGAATTTTATTGTTGCGTCGAGGGTTTTTGTCGCATGGTTGATGAGAATTTTGCCAATATGCTCTTGCCAAATGGCAGAAACCCAACTAGAATACCAGGAATTATCACTCCAGAAATTCTACCGTAATCCTATTATATCATCAATCCCCATGTAAAAATTTTAAAGCTTTTTACCTACTTTATCTGCACTTTACGATCAGAATTTCCCAAATTACAACATATGAATGGTTTATTGCTCTTAAGTCGCGAGTTTTATGGTATTTAGCATTGCTTTTGCAATGGTTCTGCAAACAAGCAAAAATGACAGGTATTTTCTACATTGACACTTCTTCAATCGCCTTTTACCATCTAAAAAGAATCTCAAGAAACAAAGTTTTCAATGGATTAGCGAAGCTTGGAAAGACTACATATGGCTGGTTTTTAGGCTTCAAATTGCACTTGGTGATTAACGAAATTAGCGCAAGCATTTACGCTACTATAGGTAACGTTGATGACAGAAAACCTGTGCCAACTTTAACCAAAAAACTAGCCAGACTTTTTTTGGAGATAAGGGCTATATAAAGAAAGAGCTCCTTTAGAAACTCTTCGAG
>NZ_JACZHU010000071.1:0-5391 GCF_020278605.1 Wolbachia endosymbiont of Mansonella perstans
CATTGAGTTTTTTGTCGTTTAATCTGTATAGACTGGAGATAAATAATAGCTTCAGTACTATGATAAGGGTAACGGCAAAAGTTGCTAAGTAGTTTTTTTATGTCGGAACTCTTGAACAAGTTTTTATTCCTCATGAGTAAATTAATGCTATTCTTTTATTACTGGTCTGAAGTTTTTTTATGTTCATACACTTGCGTGTTCACAGTGTTTATTCACTGCTTGAAAGTTCGGTTAAAATTGAGGAGCTGAGTAGCCTTTGTTTGCGGAATAAAATGCCAGCAGTTGCGATAACTGATTCAGGTAATTTATTTGGCTCACTCGAATTTGCAGAATATGCTGCAAGTAGAGGAATACAACTAATAATAGGGTGCAATATTATAGTTCAACACTCAGAACAAAATCTACCCATATTATTGCTTGCAAAAAATGAGCGAGGATACGCTAATTTGGTCACTTTGGTGAGTGAGTCCTTTAGAAAGCGCAAAAATAGCAACGATATTCCTTACGTTGATTTTGATGGGCTATTAAATTTAAGTTCAGGCCTAATCGCTTTAACCGGTGGATATGATGGTATATTGGCTCAACTGTTGTTGAAGCAAGATAAAGAAACGATAAAAAGACTGCTCTCAGCATTCAATGGTCATTTATACGTTGAATTGCAGCGTCATGGGCTTAGTAAAGAGTTGGAGCTCGAAGAAGCTTTAATAGACTTTGCTTACCAGCACGATATACCGTTAGTTGCAACAAATGATGTATTTTTTCCTAACAGATCTGACTATGAGGCTTATGATATATTAACGTGCATATCAGAAGGAAGTTATGCTCTCGAAAATAACAGAAGGAAGCTAACTACTGAGCATTATTTCAAATCTGTGGCGGAAATGGAGGAGCTATTCAGCGATATCCCTGAAGCGATTCATAATACCTCAGTAGTAGCCAGAAGGTGCTCTTATATGCCAAAAAGTAGGCAACCTATTTTGCCTAAATTTCCTTGTCGAGAGAATAAAACTGAGAATGAAGAATTGAAGGAACAGGCAATTGCGGGGTTGGAACTTCGTATTGCAAACGAAACGAACATAAACCTTAAGCAATACCACGATCGGCTAAATTACGAACTAAGCGTAATAACTTCAATGAACTATGCTGGCTACTTTTTGATAGTTTCTGATTTCATTCGTTGGAGCAAAGCAAATGGCATTCCAGTTGGTCCAGGAAGAGGTTCTGGTGCTGGATCAATTGTTGCTTGGGCGTTGCAAATTACGGATCTTGATCCGATAAAATTTGGTCTAATCTTTGAAAGATTTTTAAACCCTGATCGTATATCAATGCCTGACTTTGACATCGATTTTTGCCAGGAAAAGAGGGATTTAGTTATTGAATATGTTCGGAAGAAGTATGGTTATGTTGCTCAAATAATTACTTTTGGAAAATTACAGGCAAAAGCTGTACTGCGCAACGTTGGAAGGGTATTGCAGATGCCTTACGCCCAGGTGGATAAAATATCTAAGATGGTTCCGTTTAATCCGGTAAACCCTGTAACTTTATCACAAGCGATAGAGCTTGATCAAAATCTGCAGAAAGAAAGGGATAGCGATGAAGTAATTGCAAAACTCCTTGGTATCTCTCTTAAGCTTGAGGGGATATATCGTCACGTTTCAACTCATGCGGCCGGAATTGTGATATGCGATCAAAAGTTAGAAAATTTTGTTCCTGTTTATTATGATCCAAACTCAGCTCTACCAATCACTCAATACAGCATGAAATATGTGGAGAAAGCTGGACTAATAAAGTTTGATTTTCTCGGGCTTGGTACGCTTACGCTGATAGATCATGTATGTCGCTTAATTAATCATAATGAAAGAAAAATTGATATTTCCTCAGTTCCTTTGGATGATCAGAGAACCTATAAAATGCTCTCAAGAGGTGATTCAATTGGAGTGTTCCAGCTTGAAAGTTCAGGAATGAGAGAAGCTTTAATCAAACTAAAACCAGACTGTATTGAAGATATCATCGCTTTGATTTCTCTTTATCGTCCAGGGCCAATGGATAACATTCCAACTTATGTTGCAAGAAAGCACGGGCTTGAAAAGCCAGATTATATTCATCCATTACTCGAGGGGGTATTAAAAGAAACATTTGGAGTAATAATCTACCAAGAGCAGGTGATGGAAATAGCGCGCATTCTCTCTGGATATAGCTTAGCTGAAGCAGATCTACTGAGGCGTGCTATGGGTAAGAAAATCAAAGAAGAGATGGATAAACAGCGTGAACTTTTCATCCAAGGAGCAATGAAAAATAGTGTTGATTATGATAGGGCAAGTTATATTTTTGACCTTGTTGCAAAATTTGCTGGTTATGGATTTAATAAATCTCATGCAGCCGCATATGCAGTGATATCTTACCAAACAGCTTACCTTAAGGCTAACTATCCGTTGGAATTTTTCACAGCCTTGATGAATCTGAATATTGATGACAGGGACAAATTGAATTTATTTTATCACGCTGCAAAATTTATTGGAGTTTCTGTTCTTTCGCCTGATATAAACAAATCTAAAGCTGAATTTTCAATAGAGGGTGAACACATACGCTACGGCATTGCTGCTTTGCGTAATGTTGGTTTTTCTATAGCAGAAGGAATAGTGAATACACGTTCAAGCGCCCATAAGGACATATGGGCATTCATTCAAAATTCGGGGCATATAATAAATAAAAGAGCACTAGAAAGCCTAATTAAATCCGGGGCATGTGATAATGTGCATCAAAACAGAAAGCAGCTATATGAGTCAATAGACACGTTGATTTACTTTGCAAATAAAAATAGGCAGGATAAGGAATCGAATCAAGCTGTTTTATTTGGTAATCTTGATGTTCTCAAGCCGAAACTTGAGGATGTAGAAGATTTTAATGAAGAGGAAAAATTAGAGCATGAGTTATTTTCGCTGGGATTTTACTTAACTAATCACCCACTTGAAAAATTTAGGGCCCTTTTGAGAAAATTAAATATTGGATTTATCGGAGAGAGTAAGACAACAAAAACTGCTGGTGTAATATTAAATGCACGTATGAGAACTTCGGAGCGCGGAAGATTTGTTATACTCATGCTTTCTGATCCCCATAATGTTTCTGAAATAGCATTCTATAATAACGAAATAATAGAGGAGAAAAGAAATTTATTTTCGTCAGGAACGTTTGTGATAATTGATCTTGAGACTTCGGAGAATACTACAAGATTGGTAGGGAAAGATATATCTGAGTTTACGGAAAGGATCACTTCTATAATAAAGGGGTTAGTGTTAACTGGATGTGCGGATTCACAAACAGCTGCTACGGAATTAAGTTCAGTGCTGAAAGATGGAGGTAGAACCAAAATCATGCTGGAACTTCTGCTTGAAAAACATAAAGTGAGTATCTTGTTACCAGGTGCATATTCAATCACTCCTCAAGCTGTTTGTGAGATATCCAATTTAAGCTGGATTAAAGGCATAGAAATTGATACAAATAGCTTGCTTATATAAAAAAGCTTTATATAATGGAGCATTTAATCGGTATTAAAGGAAAGTATAGTGAATCTTTATGAATTTACTTTTATAGCACAACAGGGCTTATTACAGCAAGAAGTAGAAGAAGTAATCCAGGAACTAGGTATTTTATTGAAGAACATTAAAGCAGATATTATGCTTCAGCAAATCAAGAGCGTTCTAAAAGAAGGGAATGATAAGCTCGCGAAACAGGAGTTAGAGGTACGTGTTAAAAACATTCAAGAAAGTTTAGTTAATTATTCTAACTTTTTGGAAGGTTTTGCAAAAATTTTATGGACTGAGTTGGAAAAAGATCTGTCAAACTTGAAAGAAGTAGAATCAAAAATTGATAAGGAATTGAAGAGTAGTCTAAAAGGTTTAGGAATAACACAAGATTTCGTAAAACTTCCAGAGTGTGGTAAGCAAATTGCTAAGAGTGCATTTATTCGCAATACAATAAATACTTTAAAGGAAAATATTTCAGAGCATTTAATGAAGCTTTTTCAGGTGTTTTTACAAGGTTTTGGAATCACAGTTTCTAATCAATTGAGTAAAGCATTAGAGGCGCTTTTAGGAAATGTTGAAGCTTCAGGATTGATAAAGTATGAATATTGCGGTCTATTAGACTTTGCGTACCCGATAAATAAGATGAAGAGTGGTCATTATTGTATAATGTGCGTAAGCTCTACTTCAAGTATTATGGATGAATTTGTGCGTAGAGTAAAGCTTAACGAAAATATCATTCGCCACTTGTCTGTCCGGGTTAATAAATTTTTTGAAGGTAAATCTCATATGATGGATAAACAAGTTGAGGAGCAGGGCGCATAATGACAAAAAGACGAAGTAATTTTAATGATTCTTATGTATCTGTAAATAACAGAACTGGGTTTAGGCGTTCTAAAGTTTGTCCTCTTGCTGCGCTGGGAGATGAAGAAATAGATTATAAGAATACGGATTTATTATCCAAATATATCTCTGACTATGGTAGAATATTACCTAGAAGATTAACAGGCGTGTGTGCAAAAAAGCAGAGGAAATTGCGTTTAGAAATCATAAGGGCACGTTTTTTATCTCGTATTCCTTACTGTACTAAAAAAGTTTAGGTAATTTATGTTAGTAATTTTAAAGGAAAATATAAGGACTCTTGGTAGGTTAGGCGAAATTGTAAAGGTAAAGCCTGGCTACGCACGCAATTTTCTTTTTCCACAAAAGAAGGCGGTTAAAGCTACTAAGGAGAGTATAGCAAAACTGGAAGAGCAGCGTTTCTTTTTAGAGGAAGAGAATATAAGGAAATTGAATTTAGCAAAAGAGCTAGCAGCGTCTCTTACTGATAAGTTTGTGGTGTTGGTAAAGCAAGCTTCTGAAAATGGCAAAATTTTTGGTTCTGTAACAACAAGAGAAATTGCGAAATCTTTGTTGCAAGAGTGTGAAATTGATCACCGTAAAATATTCTTTAATGGAGTAAAAATAAGAAATTTAGGTGAGTATCAAGTGGATATAGAACTTCACAGTGAAGTAGTGATACCAATCACTGTTCATGTTGTGAGATCAGAGACAGATGCGCATGAATTAAGGCAGGTAAAATTACAAAGCCCAAAAATCACAACAACAAGAGAGTCGGACTACATGCAAGAAGATATAAACGATAAGTAACCCCTTTCTTGTCATCCAAGTAGCCTTTTCTTGTCATTCCGATCCTTAAGATGTCATCCAAATTAGCTGACACCTGAAGTTGTTTGAGTTGCTATTTGGGTTTATCTTTTCTTAAATAAATTTATATTAATTCTGGAACGCTTATTACTAAAGACTTAAACAATATGGCCATTGATCAAGCTATAAAATAATGAATCAGTCAGTAAATTTTTCGTTAAAA
>NZ_JACZHU010000072.1:0-5328 GCF_020278605.1 Wolbachia endosymbiont of Mansonella perstans
CTCGATCTTCTTTCGGCAGAGTAATGGAACTTTTAACTGAGTCTATGCCAGAATTAATCGGTGGGTCTGCTGACCTTACTGAGTCAAATTGCACTAAATATAAGCACATGCAGGTAATAAACAGCAATGATTATAGTGGTTCTTATATCCACTATGGAGTTAGAGAGCACGCTATGGCAGCTTGTATGAACGGCATGACTCTTCATGGCGGAATTCTTCCTTATGGTGGCACTTTTTTGGTGTTTTCTGATTATTGCCGCCCTGCTATACGTCTTTCAGCCTTGATGAAACAGCAGGTCATATATGTAATGACTCACGACTCAATTGGAGTAGGAGAAGATGGCCCAACTCACCAGCCGATAGAGCATTTAGCCTCTCTTCGTGCTATACCGAATTTGTACGTCTTTAGACCAGCCGATGCAATCGAAACTCTGGAGTGTATTAGTATTGCACTGGAAAAAAAAGAGTCACCAGTACTTTTTGCACTTTCAAGGCAGAATGTAAATTACATGCGCAAATTTCACTTTGATTCTCATCAATCTGCCAACCTATCAAAGTTTGGTGCATATACCCTGTGTGAATATTTAGGAAAGCTAGAAGTGACGATATTTGCAACCGGATCTGAAGTTAAAATTGCAATTGAAGCAAGAAAAAAATTACAGGAAAAAGGTATAGGCACAAGGGTTGTTTCTATGCCATGCTGGAGACTTTTTGACGAGCAAAGTGATGAGTGTAAAGCAGCAATATTAAATAATGACAGTATTAAAGTTGCAATTGAAGCTGGAAGTGAAATGGGTTGGCATAAATATATAGGCTCAAATGGTATATTTGTTGGCATAAAGAGGTTTGGAGAATCAGCACCTTATGAAACACTTTATGAGCATTTTAATATCAGTGCTGATCATGTAGTAAAACGTGTGTGCGAAAAATCGGTTCGCACTCAGTAGACCTTACATAACCATGTGAAATTCCAGTATCTGATGCCAGAAGAAAAGGACCGGCTTACTATATAATCAGTCTTTTGAATATTTTTCAGTATATCTGAGTAGGTAGTATATAAGAACCGCAATTGTAGAGCATATTATTGCTAATAGTAAATTTGATAAAATACCGTAAGAAAAGAATTTACCTACTATATATACTCCGATGGCTCCGAACATCATATTGCAGAATGAGAGGACTGCACTACCAAGTCCTATACTTTTGGTTGTTTCTAACGCAGAGGTTACGTTATTGCTTATTACTAATGCAAGACCTATATTGCTTGGAATCCAAACAGTTTGAAGGACAAACACGTTTAATTTGTCTATGGAGTAAAAATATATCAGCAAACTCTCGGGTATTATTGGCAACATCAAACCTATCATTAACATTTGGCTAACCCCTATTTTTGGTACATATCTTCTGTTAATCAAAGTTCCAATTATGTAAAATATAACTATGATTGATATTAGATAACCGAAATATTGTACTTCAACACCCATAGACTCAAATATGAAAGGGTAGTTAGCAATATACGCCCAAAGCCACATGAAAGTTAACCCATGGATAGCTGCGAACCCAAGGAAACGATGATTTCTAAATATTGATATATACTGTTTGGGAATATTGACCATTACACTAGTTATACTGGTTTCACTTTTACTTATAGTAAGTGTTTCTTGTAATTTAAAGTAAATAAAAACGAGCATAATAATTGCCGCGAGTGATATAATAAAAAACAAAAATTTCCAACTGTACCCACTTGAAATTATATAACTGCCTATCACTGGAGCTATCCCTGGTGAAAGCGCTGCTACCATATTTAACTTTGAAATTACTCTTGAGTATCCACTACCTGAGTATATATCCCTTATTGCTGAATACCCAACTACTCCTGCAACACCAGCCCCTATTCCTTGTATAAAGCGAATGAGTATTAAGAGTACAATACTGTCAGCTATGTAACATGCAATACTTGCCAAAGTAAAAATTGCCATACCGATCAGCATGATTGGACGCCTACCATAATGGTCAGATAGCGGACCATAAATTAACCCGGATATCGCAAATCCAACTAAATTTAAGCTGATTGTAAGTCGTGCCACATGGTTTTCTACTTCAAAATAATGGGCAATACTCGGTAGTGCAACTGAATACAGGTCAGTTGCCATATCGGCAACTGCTACAGATAATATCATGATAAGAGAGATAATATTTTGTATTGCCACTTAATGGATTCGTTGAGCTATAAAAGTTTTATTATAATACATTTTCTTCATTGGTTACATTAATTTAACCAAGTATCGACATCTCCATTTAACATCTTCGAGCTCAATTCTTTCTGCGCCTGGAACGTTGTGCTTCTTGATAAGGCCAAATAGCAATTTCTTCTATCTTACCCTTCCATGATTAGTTGTTTTGCCAACTCTTGAACGGACTCCTTGGTCACCTCAGCTAGTCTAGTAAGCTGATGTGAAGTTTTTGGATAAGTGCTACGTTAATGCCTGAATCTGCCATAAGTTTTGCCAAAGTCTATTACTATAGTTAGTGTACAACATTTTTTTTTAATTTCAATAGAAAATGATCAAGAGAAGGGGCTGTATAGTATATATCTATTGTATAATTTACTTATGTAACTTAATGGAAAAGTGGTTATTGAATATGGTATTGATTATCTTCAAGGCCTCTTTGTAAATAGTGTCTCCATGACCTACTGCAACAATAATTACTGCATGCTCTTCAATATTTACAATATGATAAACACCAACTCCTAGCCTTCTATACCCTTTAAAGTTGTGATATAGTGGTTCACCAAGGTTCAATGAATCTCTTGTAAGCCGATTGTGTATTGCATCTATAATGTTTGGCTGTATTCTTCTCGGAAGGTCCGGAAGATTTTTCTTAAGAACGTTCTTTAAGAAGATAATAGTTTATTCTAATCTAAATCCTCACTTCTAACCATTTCTGCACCTTTAACATCGACCACAAGATAACAAAAACCTTCCATTTCGCGCTCAATTGCTTATTTAAATAGCCTTTCTGCTAGCTTTTGAGCGGGCTACTTAGTAAGCTCGACTAGTTTAGCAAAGTGCTGCAAAGTTTTTTTACTGAAAGCTACATTAGCGTTTGCTATAAGTCTTACAAAAGACTAATATTATAATAATTATATAGTATTTTTTTTAATTTTTCAATAAAAAAAGACGATAGTTTTTTTAGTATTTTGCTGATATACAGGAAGAATTTTCATCTGTTTCAATAAAATTTGAGAATGTACTGAATTGACTTAACTTGTAATAAATGGCACAAAATCGAGTATAATATTGCAAGGCATGATTAAAAATTATGAAGGTATTACAGCAGCAGAATACTGGATATACTTTTATGATAAAAGGCGCTCAACGATTTTACGCAATGCCTAAATAAAAATCGAGAAGGGCATGGATAAATCACAATTAGTTAAAAAGGTGTTCGATTCCGTAGCAAATCGCTACGATGTTATGAATGATATAATGAGCCTAGGAATGCACAGGCTATGGAAGGATAAGATGGTAAATAGTGTGCATTTTACAAAAAACTCCAAGGTTTTGGATATCGCTGGAGGAACTGGAGATATAGCAATAAGAATAGTGAGAAGAGAACCAAGTGCTCAGATCACAATATGTGATATAAATCAAAGTATGCTAAGCAGAGGCCGTGATAAAGCTATAAATGCAAACCAGCTTAGTTTTAATTGGGTGTGTGCAGATGCAGAGAGCTTACCGTTTGAAGATTTCGAATTTGATTACTGCACAGTAGCCTTTGGCATTCGAAACGTTTCTGACCGCAAGAAGGCTTTAAGTGAAGCATATAGGGTATTAAAACCAAATGGGCAGTTTGTCTGCTTGGAGTTTGCCCCTATGCACTATCAAAATGAAATGTTCAGCAAATTTTACGACTTGTATTCATTTAAAGTAATTCCCAAAATTGGTAGCATAGTTGCTAAAGATAAGAGTCCCTATGAATATTTGGTGAAAAGCATCAGAGAGTTTCCAACTCAGGCTGAGTTTAATTTTGAATTTAAAGAAGTGGGCTTCAAGAACGTTGAGTTTCATAATATGAGCTATGGAATAGTGGCATTACATATTGGAACAAAATGAACATTAAACTCTGGTATAGAACACTAGATTATTATCTCGTTATTCTAGTAGTTCTTTTGCTGACCATAAGCTTCGTTCCTATTCATTCGGCAAGTTCCGTAATTGCACAGCGTCTTTCTTTACCGCAAAATTATTATACAGCGCCATATAGTTTATATAGTCCTATCACTGGTTACCTTAGTAGCATTTTCTTTTCTCAATATAAAAACCATACTTAACCTTTCGTTTTTGGATTTTGCTCTGTTTATTATTCTGATGGTAGCTGTGGTAATACTTGACATGGAAGCAAAAGGGACGAAATGATGGTATATATTGTCAAAATTTCAATTCAGCCATCTGAGTTTGTAAAGCCATTTTTTCTGTTGTTATAGCTGGTGTCTTGGCTAGCGGCATGAAGTTTAAAGTTTATATGTCGATTATAATATTTTTGTTGATTTTTACATTGTACTTTTACATCCTGATTTCAGTGTGTCATGCCTCTGACATATTCTTTTACCTGCCGAATGTTTATTGCGTGTACACCACTTTTATACTTTGTATGTATATTAGGAATAGTCATAACTGGAATTGCGACGGCTTACTTGTGTTTTCCACACATAAAGCAAAAGATTTACAATTTTCTCTTTATTTGCACAGCGTGATAATCTTCAAGTTATAAAATTATTGAAAGCATTCAAAAAAGGCCAGTTAACCGGTGTTGGCTCTGGTGAAGTAGCGTCAAAATCTTTCTTCCTGATAGTTATACAGATTTTGTATCTTCTGTTCTAGCAGAAGAATTTGGTTTGGTTATGTGCTTAGCCAAAAAGTGAATTATTCAATCTGCTGGTAATTCTCGGTATTTCAATTCAATTTATCGCACAATTTATAATAAACATAGGGATAACGTTAAGCATTTTCCCACCACTGGTATAACTTTACCATACTGAGCTATGGTGGCTATTTCCTTTTATCTTCAAGCATTGCTCTTAGCATAATGCTGTCTTTTAGTAGAAACCAAGCTCTTACACTAAAATTCTGTAAGCGTATTGCGTTTAGAAATAATATAGACTAGTGGTTAGGGCTGCCCAACCTGAATCGCTTACAACTGCATTAACACTGTGATTCGAACCTACTAGAAGGTTGTCATCCATGTAGCCCTTTTTCCATCACCCCAATATCTCCTTTTCCTGTCATCCAAGTGACTTTTTTTGTCATTCCAGTACTTGATACT
>NZ_JACZHU010000073.1:0-5264 GCF_020278605.1 Wolbachia endosymbiont of Mansonella perstans
TTGAACTTGGCAGGCTAGATAATAAGGAAATAGAGTGTTTAGTTAGAGTTGCACTGGGATAAAACCTTTTGTTACGTAATTTACCTGCCAATCGTAACGTTCATATAGCTGTACGCGTGATGCTGGAATGACACCATTGTTGACTGGCAAAACAGTATTTTTAATTTGTCCTATTACCATTAGCAGTTATTAAATGGTATGTGCAAAAATATTGATTATAAAAAGCTTTTAAAGTACAGTAACAACGTTGGTAATAGCTCAATGTATGCATGATATAGAATATATACGCAAAAACCCTGAGGAATTCGGGAAAGCGATGAGGAGCAGGGGGATTAAAAATTTTATTGTGGAAGAAATATTGGAAATCGATCATGAAAAAAGGTCATTAACCACTAAACTGCAAGATTTGAATAGGAAGCGCAATGAAATCACAGAAGAGATAAGGAAGCTAAAAATGAGCAAGAGCCGCTGTGAAAATGAGGTAGAAGCGTCAAGAAACGTAACAAATGAGATAGAATTAATCAGTTTTAAAGAGCAAACGGAGAAAGATAACTTAATGAATATCTTATCTAACTTGCCAAATATCCCTGCACAAAACGTGCCAATAGGTGAAGATGAGAGCTCCAATGTAGAGGTTAGAAAATATGGGGAGAAAAGAAAACTTGGTTTTGTGCCAAAGTCTCATTATGAGCTCGGAGAGAGGTTGGATTCGATGGATTTTGAACAAGCAGCAAAAATCTCCGGGTCAAGATTTGCAGTATTGAAAGGACGGTTGGCTAAGCTTGCACGAGCATTAGTAAATTTTATGCTTGAAATGCACATTAATGAATTTGGCTATACTGAGGTGCATCATCCGGCTTTGGTAAAGAATGAAGCAATGTATAATGTTGGTCAGCTACCGAAATTTTCGGATGATTCATATTTAACTACCGACGAATTGAGATTGATTCCTACAGGTGAAGTGGTTTTAACAAATTTGGTTGCTGATAAAATAATAGAAGAAAAAGAACTACCAGTTCGTTTTACTGCATATTCGGAGTGTTTTCGTAAGGAGGCTGGTAGTGGAGGAAGAAACACGAGAGGCATGGTAAGGCAACATCAATTTGGTAAAGTGGAGTTGGTGAGTATCACAACCGAAAACCGATCAAATGATGAACTTGAGCGTATGACAAGTGTTGCTGAAGAGATATTAAAGCAATTGGAATTGCCATATAGGGTGATGCTGCTATGCAGTGGTGATATGGGCTTTGCTGCGCAGAAGACTTACGACATAGAGGTGTGGCTGCCTGAGCAAAATAAATATAGAGAGATATCAAGTTGCTCAAATTGCGGTGCATTTCAGGCAAGAAGAATGAACGCTAAATATTCTTTAGAAACTAATAAAAAGGTGAAAAAATATGTTCACACTTTAAATGGTTCGGCTTTAGCCATAGGAAGAACGATTATTGCCATAATGGAAAATTATCAGAATCCTGACGGGTCGATTACAATACCAAAAGTGTTGCAAAAATATATGAGTAATGATACTGTTATAAACAAACAATAGTTTTAACATACAAAAAAACGAGGAAATTAAAGATGAAGGTTCTGGTTATAGGTTCTGGTGGACGTGAGCATGCTTTACTTTGGGCTTTAAAAAAATCTCCTATCTTAACTGAGTTGTATATCACTCCTGGCCGCCGAGCTATGGAAAATCTTGGGGTTCTTGTGGATATAAATATCCAAAACTCAATTGATATTACACAATTTTGCAAGAAAGGAAATATAGAGTTAGTTGTTATTGGTCCAGAGCAACCAATAATCGATGGGCTTGCTGACAACCTAGTTGCAGAGGGAATAAATGTTTTTGCTCCAAGTCGAGCAGCTGCAAAGCTTGAGGCATCGAAGTCTTTTACCAAGGGATTATGTAAACAATATGGTATACCAACTGCCAATTATGAGTGTTTTGTAGATGAGGGATTAGCTAAAAACTTTGTATGCAACAATAAAATAAAATTTCCACTTGTAGTAAAAGCAAACGGAATTGCAGCAGGGAAAGGCGTAATAATATGCAACACAGAAAATGAAGCTTTTTCGGCGATAGATTCAATGTTGGTAGAGAAAAAATTTGGTGAATCAGGCGAAGAGATAGTCATAGAAGAGTTTTTAGTTGGAGAGGAGTTAAGCTTTTTTGCTTTTGTTGATGGGTTGAAAGTTGCAACCCTTGGATGTGCAAAGGATTATAAAAGAGCTAATGAAAACAATGAAGGTCAAAACACCGGAGGTATGGGGGCATACTCATCTCCTTCAATTATAAGTAAGGATATGGAACAAAAAATTATCCAAAGAATAATATATCCAACAATTCAAGCACTGACTAATATGGGGACACCTTATAAAGGAGTACTCTTTGCTGGCTTAATGATTTGCAAGGATAGCCCTAAACTTCTTGAGTATAATGTTAGATTCGGTGATCCAGAAATACAATCTATTTTGCCTAGATTTGATGAAAATTGTGACTTATTAAAATTAATGTTATCAGTTGCAGAAGGAAAATTAAGTGCCAAAACGGTGGAGCTTACTAACAAATCTACAGTTTGCGTAGTCGTTGCAAGTAAGGATTATCCAGGTGATTATAAAACAGGAGAAATAATTAGAGGATTGGATAAAATTGAGAGTATTCCCGGTATACTGGTATTTCATGCTGGTACTCAGTTGGATGAAAGCGGTAACTTAGTTTCCGATGGCGGGAGAGTACTCAATATAGTAGGGGAAGGAAGCAATGTGGAAGAAGCTAAAAGTAAAGTATACTCAGCACTGAACTTTTTAGAATGGCCAGGGGGTTTCTTCAGGTACGATATCGGTAGTTAAGTTACGCCTGTACCTGAAAGCAGAAGTTTTAAATCATCTTTCTTAAAGGTATTTTAAACATACTAGATGTATTATTGACAAGTGATAATAAAACTGGGGGTTTTTATGGAAGCCTCTAAATTAACTTTACTCGACTTGCAAAACTTTCTTAGCAGTTTAAAGAATCATGTGTGCAGTGAAGTAGAAAAATATGTAAATGAAAGAGCAGAGGAAGTTAAAAACGAGGTTGTAACATATATAATGTACAAGGTGTTAAAACATGTTAGGCAACAAACCGCCAGATGCGTCCAAAGTAAGTAAACCCGAAGAGGTTATACAAGTTGATGATGGCTTAACTCAAGATCACAAAGTTATTTTAAGCTCTTTTTATAGAGAAAGTACTTATTGGAAAATATAAAGGAAAAACATATGAGGTTGCAATCATCAATAAAGGCAAGTTTATCTATAACGGAAAAGAATATGACTCTCCCTCTGCAGCTGGAACAGGAATTACTGGTAAAAGTTGCAACGGTTGGGATTTTTTTAAAGTATGCCTTAAACCTGAGGAAGGACTAAGAATTCTAAGCCATCACTGTACAAAGCTTCTTTCAGCTTAAAACAGTAACGTTTAAGTTATATATTAAAGCTTTCAAAGAGGTCTTAGTTTACTTGCCTCACTATTTCCTTTATTATCAAACATTACTTTAAATAATATGGAGGAGCACATTGTCAACAATTGCTATTATTGATTTTGGTTCGCAATTTACACAGCTTATCGCAAGACAAATAAGGGAAATGAGCGTTTATTGTGAGATATTTCCAAGCAACATCAGTTTTGAAACAATATCGAAGTTCAACGGGTTCATTTTCTCTGGAGGACCACAATCCGTAAATGAAAGCTGTACTGAGGCAAGTGAAGTAGTACATGAAATTATAAAACTCAATGAGGCAACAAATGTTCCTATACTTGGAATATGCTACGGGCAGCAACTCATTTGTCATTATTTTGGAGCAAAAGTAAAAAGAAAATTCAAACAAGAATTTGGTAGAACTGAGATCAAAATACTAAAAGAATCTCCAATTATAAAGGATACGTGGGAAGTCAATTCCGAAGTGGATGTGCTGATGAATCATGCAGACAGTGTTGAAACTATACCGCAGGGATTTACTGTTATTGCATCGGGTGTGATAAATCAAACAATCGCAATAGTTGCCAACGAACAGCGGAGGATCTACTGTACCCAATTTCATCCTGAAGTTAAGCCCACAGCAAATGGCAGCAAGTTGTTCTCTAATTTCTTGGACATTGCAAATTGTGAAAGAGACTGGACAATGAAGTCACTTGTTGAAAAGCAGAAGGAAAAAATTAAAAACTTAGTAGGAAAAAGAAAGGTAATTGCCGCAGTAAGTGGCGGTGTTGATTCAAGTGTTGCAGCAACTCTCACATATAAAGCTATAGGAAAACAATTGAACTGTATTTTTATTGACACTGGATTGTTACGAAAAGACCAAACTATTGCTATGTTGAAAGAGATTCCGATAAACTACGTTGACAGATCAAAATTATTTTTGAGTAGGTTAAAGGGAATAACTGATCCGGAAGAAAAGCGAAAGATTATCGGCAATACCTTCATTGAAGTGCTTGAAGAAGAGGCGAAAAAAATAGGTGATGTGGACTTTTTAATGCAAGGCACCGTCTACTCCGATGTAGTTGAGTCAGGGCACGCTTCAGGAAATGCTAGTACAATTAAGTCTCACCACAATGTTGGTGGATTGCCGGAAAAGATGAATCTAAAGCTAATAGAGCCTTTACGCTATCTCTTTAAAGATGAAGTAAGGCTGCTTGGAAAAGAAATTAGTCTTTCAAACGAGATAATATTTCAACATCCGTTTCCTGGACCTGGACTTGCAGTAAGGATCATAGGCGAAGTAGATGAAGAAAGGGTACGAATATTGCAAGAGGTAGATGAAATATATATCAATACAATGAAAAATTATGATCTGTATAATAAGATATGGCAGGCTTTTGCTGTACTGTTACCAATAAGAACTGTGGGAGTTATGGGAGATAATCGCAGATATGGATATGTTTGTGCTTTGAGAGCTGTAACATCGTCTGACGGTATGACAGCTGATGCATTTCCATTTGAGAGTAAGAATCAACATTCATTAGTATTTTGGAATTTTCTGCAGAACGTTAGCAGCATAATCGTTAATAACGTTTCCAGAGTAAATAGAGTTGTATATGATTTAACTTCCAAACCACCAGCAACTATTGAGTGGGAGTAATCGTGAGCCAGTGCTTCGACACTTGTTTTCTAAGTCACAAGAGCTGCAAAAATTACTTGACAACCTTTGCTAGCCTTGCTACTATAAAAATAAGGGTATTTCTGATTGAAAACTTGTTTTTGATCTCCAGGCTCAATGACAAAATT
>NZ_JACZHU010000074.1:0-5161 GCF_020278605.1 Wolbachia endosymbiont of Mansonella perstans
TATCTAGCTCTCTTTCAATAACGTTTAACTTTATTCCGCTTTTTGGAATTACCTCAATATCAATGTAGCTATCACTAAAGGCTAACCCACTATAATAAGTAGATACTGAGACTGCTACACTTTTATCCAGAACCAAATCCTTATATAGTTTACTAGATTTGCCACCCCCTAACACTTCAACTGCCAAGTTAACGGCTGAGGTTTCATCTATGTTCTTGAACAAAGGAACACGATAACGAAAATACAAAACTGGTTCTTTTACTTCAGTGCTTTCCAAAGTTACCGATAGATCTGCATTATGTGCTGGATCCTGATTTGGGTAATGCCTAGTTGTAGGCTTAGCTTTTATTTCCCCATATTTTTCTCCTGCTAGTTCCACTACTTCATCGAATTCCACATCACCAACAATCAGCAGTATTGCATTGTTTGGGTGGTAATAGTTGTCATGAAACCTCATCATATCATCTTGATTGTAAGTTCTAATGTCGCTTTCCCAGCCGATAACAGATCTGCCATAGCCAGTACGGTAAAATGCACTATTCATTTCCTCCCATAGCAAATTGTTAGGATTATTATCAAATCTCATCTTCCTTTCTTCTAATACAATATTTTTTTTCCTATCTATTTTGTCTTGAGTAACATTAAAATTGTCCATTCTATCTGCTTCAACCTCCATTGCTAGTGGTAAGTCGCCCTTGAGGACTAATTCGTAGTAACAGGTATATTCTCTAGTAGTAAATGCGTTAAATTGCGCTCCAATACTACTCATAGTTGATTCTATGTCTTTAAATTTTCCTGTAGTTTCAAACATTAAATGCTCAAAGTAGTGAGCCAATCCTGCTTTGCCGATTGGATCATCCATTCCCCCAACTTTATATATTACTGCATGTAAAACGGCTGGAATCCGATGATTAGGTACAACATAGATATCTAACCCATTACTGAGTTTAGCGTGCTTTATATTGTGTTCTATATTTACAGCTCTCAGAGAGATTGGGTAAGTGAAAAACAATAAAGGTAGTATAAAGAAACTAAAAAATCTGTAAAGCATTGCCCTAACCTAATACAATTGAATTCGAAGCAACAATTTTATTCCTCATTTTGTTTAGAAATGAGCCTGTCGTATATGTACCACTTATACAGCAATACAGACATCCCGCAAGCTATATATATATCTGCTAGATTGAAAGCTGGCCAGTACCAACTGCCAATATGAAAATATATAAAATCATATACAGCTCCCCAGTAGATCCTGTCAACTACATTACCGATTGCTCCGCCAATCATCATAGAAAAACCAAAACAAGTTAATTTATCGCTAGATTTGTATATCAAGTATGCGAGTATGCTAATTATTAGTGTTGAAAATATTGAAAAAAAGAGATCGCTATATGGTAAAGTGCTAAACATTCCAAAACTAATCCCCGAATTCCATACTTCAACTAGTTTTATAAAGCTAGCAACTTCGATTGACTCTCCTTCATCAATTAATGAGTTTATGTACAATTTGCTCATCTGGTCAGTTAATATCATAATTAGTATGACAATTAAGCATAGCTTTTTCATAAATTTGTCCTCAACTGATGAGCTTTAAGTATATCATAATTTACCTGTTTTGTTAATTCTTCAATACTATGGAATCTTTTTTCTGACCTGATAAATTTTAAAAGTTGTATATTAACCTTATAGTCGTACACATCTTTATTAAAATCAAATATGTGCATTTCTACTATGGGCTTTTTCAAATCCTTAAACGTAGGCCTCATACCAATGTTGACTACTCCGTATAGCCAATTTGGATTATTGTCAGAAAATGCTGCCTTAGCATAATATGTACCAAACTTGGGTTTTATCATGCAGTCTTCTATCGGAATGTTTATAGTTGGAAATCCTATTTCTCTACCTCTACATGCACCTTTTGTTACAATACCAGAGACTTGATAAGGTCTGCCGAGCAATTTATTAGCAATCTCTATTTTGCCTTTCTGTAAATACTCTCTGATTGAAGAAGAAGAGCAAATTTCTCCATCGATTATCAATGGTTCTAATTCAGTTAAGGAATATCCATACATTTTAGAACGTTTCCTTAGAGTCAATGTATTACCCAGTCGTTTGTGACCAAAAGTACAACTTTCTCCAACAACTATGTGTTTAGCGCTATATTTGCCTGTTAGGATCTTACTAATGAAGTCATTGCAGCTGATTTGAGAAAAACCTTCATTGAAATTGATAATATACAAGTAATCTATGCTATAGCTGCTGATCAGTTCCTTTTTTTGTTCTTGATTTATCAATCTAAAGTTATTTCTGCCAAATAAGACTGTTGATGGGTGTGGCTCAAAAGTTAAAATTGCAGAGGGTAATCCTCTTTCTTGCGCTACTTTCTTTAGAGTAGAAATTGCAAGTTCATGCCCTAAATGAACGCCATCAAAATTTCCAAAGGTTAATGCTAAGTTATTTTCTATCTCCTGCTCACAACTATAAATAATTTTCATACAATTTGATATCTTATGTATATTTCTATATATAATAATTATATTTTATAAACTACGGAGATAAATCATGAAAAATATTAAAGGAAAGGTTGTAATATATGTAAAGCAGTACTGTCCGTTCTGTAAGAGAGCAAAGGAGTTGCTGGATGGAAAAGGTGTGGGATATGAAGAAATTGATGTGCTTAAAAGTCCGAATTTATTTAATGACATAAAGTCAAAATATAACGTTAGAACAGTTCCGCAAATTTTTATTACTGATGAAAATTGTAATTACATACATCATATTGCTGGATGTGACAAATTGATGGACCTTGAAAGAGAAGGAAAGTTAGATGATATGTTAAGTAGCAATTATGATAAAGCTGATGTAACAACTTACCCTAGCAACAATGATGAATATGAAGAATGTGTAGTATCACATAATGATTTTATGTGATTTTCCTTGCTTTTGCTGTCATGTGATGCATGAATGAAGGGTTAGTGTGCTCATTTTAAACAAATTTTAATGAATTAAAAATACAATTCATTTAGTTAGTTTTTTAGTGAGCAAAAATGACACAAAATATTTCAATTGTTAGCAAGAACTTAATTAGTATTGAACTAATCGACAAACAAGATTTAGAAAATTTCATCAAAATTTTTACAGTGCTTGACAAGCACATAGCAGCAAAAACACTTTTTGCAGAGAAGATGAGAATAGAGTATAAACAACATGACGGCATAGAGGTTGTTAATTTACTGAAGAGTTCAGGCTTTACATATCATGATGTTGAAAATGTATTACATCACTTGAGTAAACATGGAATGAAGGTGCCAAGCAACGTCATAGCACACACTCTCTTTTCTGCATACAATAATGCACTTGAATCTAAGGATATAGCGTTTTCCTTTTTTGAGGGCTCTCCACAGTATAACATTAGAGTAAATAAGAACATCTTTATAGTAACTCCTATGAGTGAAAAGGATTTGGAGCTAAGTTCTCAAAATAGCAGAATGTTCATAGAGCTGCTAAAGAGCGAAAAAAGCATTTATAACTGCATAATAAAAGAAAGTACTATTAATGTTGTAGTACATTCTGAGGTGCATCAGGCTATAAATTCAGTTACAAAATCACTGATAAAATCTAGCCTTTTAGCACAAGAGGAAGAAGCAAAACTTAAAGAGAAATTGAGACAACTTGCTTTTAAGGATCAAGCTTTTGTTGAGTACTCCAGCATCAAAACCATTAATAGATATCCACACAATCATCCTTTGAGAAAGTATGAAAACATTACTAAGGGTATAGAAAACATTCTATGTGATTTTATAGCAAATGGGAATAGTGAGTTTGCTATAGAGCAACTAAATAGGCTTAATTCGAAAGTCTCTCCAGATACTCCAAGAATTATTACTAAGACTATAGATAAACTTGTTAAGTTCCACTAAAGTATCTTGCATGTTATTCTTGTGTTGCGCACGGGAATAACATCAAAGTTAGAAAACCTTAAATCGCCAAAATTTCTCTTTACCTTTAATAATTCCAATTCTTGGGGTGCAAATATAATTTGGTCTGAGGTGAGATTCGTAAACACAAAATTTGTGGCTTATAGTGAGATCTTGTTTATTGTGTTCTTTGGTAATATTCAACCTTTTGCACAGTATTCCTGGTCCACTTAGATTTGCTTCAAGCGGTTTAGTGAGTTTCAATCCCCTTATCAATACTGCTGCTGGGAACCCTTCTGCTTCTGTTACGATGTTTAAACAGTAATACATTCCATATATAAAGTATACGTACGAAAACCCCGGCATACCAAACATTACCGAGGTACGATCAGTATAGCCTCGTGCTGCATGACAAGCTGGATCATCCATTCCTACATAGGCTTCAACTTCAGTTATTATTCCGCTAGAGTTGGAAAATTTGAGGACTTTTCCCAATAATTCTCCGGCTACAGTTAAGGTTGGCCGCTCGTAGAAATTTCTTGGTAGTATTGTGTTGTTCATTATAGAAGTATAAGTTACTTACATTTGCAAGCAACTTATACTGATACCAATCCCTACTACACAAAAAGCTGGTAGACAACAGTGGGAAAGCTACCCAATAGAAACAAAAAACTACTTGACAACCTTCGTCGTCACCCTTATCGTAGTACTGAAGCTGCTATTTATCTTCGGTCTGTACAGGTTAAGTGATAAAAAATTTAGCATATTTGGCATCTTATATTTAATTTTTTGTACTATGTGCACTGTGTGTCTTGTAAAGACTTCTTTTTACTTAAATATAAGCTGAAACACGCTTATAAGTCGTTTAAGACATCAAAAAACGCCAACATTAAATATTATAAGATAGCTAGTGAATAACTAGCTACCCAGGGTTTCTTTGCCTTTTTCCTGCTTAGTAAGTTTTTTAGCGTTAGATTAGTTGCGTAAGAGCAGCTTAACCTTAGCGCTGAGAATAAAAACGCCAATATTTGAGATACATATAAATAATTACCACCGACCGGGGCTTCTTTTGTCTTTTTATTCAGTAAATTTCTTAATGTTTATAGCTAGTTGCGATTTATCAACTGGATAGGAAGGTGTCATTCCAGCGCTTCCCCCTCTTATCATTCCAATGTTTTACACTGGAATTCAGTTCTTCATAAAAATGGTGCACTTTAACATAACTTTTATGCTCACTAACCTAA
>NZ_JACZHU010000075.1:0-5084 GCF_020278605.1 Wolbachia endosymbiont of Mansonella perstans
CTTCCCAGGAAAGGTAATCATTACATTTGGCAGTATATTATACAACGCACCTCCTAGGTTTTTTCAGACTCAAAATTGAAACTTTTGAAGGCATGGATTCTTACAATTTTGAACTGTTACTTACAGCCACTAAACACTGAGCTTTGCATTATCTAAGTAAAACCCGTGTTTATTTGATGGGTATAGCTCAAAATAAAGCGGAACTAAAAGCTGTAATAGCAATTGCAAGAAAAGTAAAAGGGGTAAAACAAGTTGTAAGTTATGTACGGTATAGACACAGCAAATTACGCCATTAATGGAAATTTAGTTCCCAGTGGCAATTTCATGTCAAAGGTGATGTGCAAATGAGAGTAGCTTTTCAAATGAATGAAAATATAAACTTTGAAACTGACACCACATTTGCATTAATAAAGGAGGCACAAAGAAGGGAGCACGAAGTTTTTTTCTAGTTGGAATCGCTAGTAATCGTGGATCAGCATGCCACGGTGAATACGTTCTCGGGTCTTGTACACACTGCCCGTCACGCCATGGGAATTGGTTTCACTCGAAGCTAATGACCTAACCGCAAGGAGGGAGTTATTTAAAGTGGGATCAGTGACTGGGGTGAAGTCGTAACAAGGTAGCAGTAGGGGAATCTGCAGCTGGATTACCTCCTTAGGCTTTGTACATAACTCACCACTTTTAATAGTGGTGCTGTGGTGTACTATATTGCTGTCTTTACTTCTACTTTATTTCAATTTCTTGATAATAGAATTTTATGAGTGATAGGCCTCTTTCTCCACATTTGCAAATATATAAAGTACAAGTTACTAATTTTTTTTCTACTATACACAGATTAACTGGTATCTTATTATTCCTTCTGTTAATGGTGCTTTCTTGGTATTTTATATTACATGTTTATTTTCCTGAGCTATTTATAGTAAAGTACTTGAACGTATTATTATCTACTCCTATCGCCAAGCTAGCTTATGTTTTATGCCTTGTAAGCTTTCTATATCATTTTCTCAATGGTATTCGTCATTTATTATGGGATGCTGGACTTAATTTAGAAATTGCTAGTGTCTCAAAAAGTGCTATACTACTGACAGTAACTTTACTTTTCTCTACTGTAGTTTTTTTATTTATGTTTATATGAGTCAATCTGGAAATTCAGTACATCATTGGTGGGTTCAACGTATTTCTGCAGTGATTTTATTGTTTTTATTTCCTTGGTTTATCTATTCATTTTCTTGCGCACTTTATGCTAATAGTTCTTTGTTTTTTTATGAAAAATTATTTCAGACTATTAATCATCCTCTAGAGCTTTTATTTTTTGTTATATTATTGTTTTATATTTTTTTGCACACAGCCCTTGGAATGCAAATAGTGTGTGAAGATTATATACAAAGTGTACCTCTAAGAGTTTTTACGATTACATGTATAAAGTGCTTGTCAAGCATCACTTACATAGCTCTTACTTTTACGATTTTTTTCTTTTACAAACATATTTTCTTGTAAAATCATCAATTCTATGCTAACATGTTCTTAGCATACTGGTTTTATTGTTCAACTATAGTGCTTAATCTTAGTTTAGTAATATGTTAGAGAAATTGAAAAAGTGGGGAACGGACCTTACGCTAAAAGTGAAGGATCTATTTACTTTACCTGAGTCTCAAGTTTATGTAAAAGACCTCAGAAAGGTAGTGACATATAAGGATGGGCGAAGATGCCAGTATCCAAAAAATTATGATGAGATTGTAGAATCTGGAAGAATTATAGAAGGTAAAGATAGCGATGGAAAGCCTGTAAAGAATGAAAATGGAAATCTAAAATATCAGCTTGCATATAATGGAAACAAGTTTAATCTAGCTTTAGTTACCGAAGCTGATGATAGGTCTTATTTTACTGTTAATTATGTAGATGATAAGGGTAAGCAAATTCCAATAAATGAGTTGCACGAGTCATATTTTGAACCATTTTGCTTTTCAAGATTGGAGCTTAGGAAATGTGCACCAGTTTTTGAAGCTCAAGAAATTGAAAACTCCGGAGGTAAATCATTGCCTTCATCATATAAATTAATCAACTCTTCCGTACTAACCAAAAATGAGAAAAACAAAGAAGGCAAAATTCAGGAAGTTGTTGACTTGGAAGGAAGAAATGGAGAATTATTGTACACTAGTGATTGTAAGAAGATAAGCACTAGTTTTTTTGAAGTTAGAGATCAAAACAGTAATCTGGAGCTAGATAAAAGTCTTATATCTGTTCCTATTGTTTTTGTTGCTGGCTTAGCTAAGATTTGTGCTAAACTGCTAACTTTCATTCCTATGAAATTAGGAGGGCATTTAATAAGCAAGCAAAATCCAATTGTAAAATTTTTTGGTTATCTTTTGTTCACTCCTGCAATGGCAGTGAAAAATTTAGTGAACATGGGAGCTATCGTACTTAAAGCTCCAATTTTGTTATTTTTAGCAGATAAGAGAAAGTATGGTGATGCTTACTGGACTATGTGGAAACACCAATTAAAGGAATGTTGGAAAGAAACAAAAAACGATTATTCAGTTGTTAAAGAAGGAAAAAGGTCAGACCCAGAGAAGAAAGACTATCTTGACCGTAAGATTGCAGGAACGTGGAAAGAGCTTGATGTTAGAAGGCCAGGCATTGAGAAAGAATTGGAGGAGGGGCTAAGCAAAACTAGTGAAAGTGCAAATAAATCTAGAGGACAAATCTCAGGAAAGGAGAAATCGCAAAACGCAAGTAATGAACAAATAGCTGATAAAAATCATGGGAGTAGTGACACTTATGCTCATAAGGTACTAAGTAGACGGAATTCATTGCGCGATAGGGAAGTCCTGTTACCTCCTCACTAATCAACTATTACTTTAAATTGATATCCACTTTCTATTTTAATCGCTTCACAACAAAAGCTTGCGTGTATTTTACCTTTGGTATAAGATATTAATTATTTAATATCTTATACCAAATGCGCTATATAATATTGTGTGGTGATAGTAACAGTAGGCTTTGGCCTTTATCCAAGCCAAAGCAATTTCAGAAAATATTTAGTCATAACACCATATTTAAAAACACTTTATTGAAACTAAAAAGTGATTATATGCTGCTCATAATTGCCACAAATATACAGTATGAATCGTTAGTGATGGAGGAATTAAAAGCGCTGCAAGAGCATAAAGTGGTTTTTGAGCCAATAAAATCGGAACAGCAGCAGCAATATTGATTGCTGCATTTCTCTGCAATAAAGGTGAGGTAATGTTAATTCTGCCTTCAGACCATTTTATAGGTGATTTAAGCATTTTTATGCTCTACTTAAAAAGCTGCTCAGATAGCCTCTGAAACTAACTCTATAGTTACTTTTAAGTAAAACCTCATGAATTTAATCCCAAATATGGCTACATCAATGCAGTTTATGGTCAGCAAGAAAAGTATCATACAGTGAAGGGCTTCACGAAAAAACCTGAACACGAAATTGAATAACGATTATTACTGGAATTCTGGAATATTTGTTTTTAAAGCAAAACACTATGTAAATGAGATGAAAAGATCTGCCCCAAATCTTTATAATTTATGTTGTGCAAGTTTTCAACATTCCACTACGAGAAAGATTTCTGTATTTAAAACAGCAGGATTTTATGGGAATTGAAGGCGTATCCATTGATTATTTGGTAATAGAGAGAGCGGGGAACGTTGCAATGGTAGAAGCTAATTTCGATTAGATGGATGTTGGAACTTGGAATGCAGTTTTAGAATTGAGTAAGAGATTTGATAAAACCGGTGTCATTCCAGCATGTAACCAGAAAAGAAGAGCAAAATTTAACAGCAGAAAGTAGCGCAAAAAATTTATTAAGTAGAGCTTGCAAGCAGCCAGATAAGAGCTGAATGTTATTTATTAGTAAAGTTAGGGAAGTAAAAACAATAAGGAAAGAAATCAAGCCATGGAGGTTTTGCAGTGTAATTTTAATGGGCGAGAATTTTCTTGTAAAATATCTGTTTATGAGCCGATTGAGCTGCGCTTCTAGGCAGTCTTACTGCTATATAGAGATGAGTACCATATAGTACTGTCAGGAGCTGGATATGTAAATTTAGGAAGCAAAATGCGTGCTATAGCGACAAATCATGTGGTAGAAATTCTAAGGAAAGTTTCCCATAGAATTGAAAATAGAAGCGCAAACTTTCCACTTGAGATAGTTGAATTTCAAGTAGGAGAGCTTTTATCTGATAATGATATAGTGAGGTTGGATGATGTGTATGGAAGATTTTGACATACAAGCATCATGATTTGACCAGCAGTCATCAATGGGAACAAAAAAACTACTTGACAACTTTCGCCGTCATCCTTATTCATAGCATTGAAGCTATTGTTTGTCTTCAGTCCATACAGATTAAGCGACAAAAAAACTCAATGTACTTGGCGTACTGCTGTTTAATTTTTTTGTACTATGTGCATCTCGTGCCTTTATAAACTTTCAAGGGTTTTACCTAGTATAAGCTAAAATGCGTTTGTTAAAGCGTTTAAGACAATAAAAAAAATGCCAATTTAAAAGATAGATAGTGAATAACTAACTAACAGGGTTTCTTTTGCCTTTTTTTTATTTGGTAAATTTCTCAATATCTATAGCTAGTTACAATTTATGAACAAACATTTGTTTTTACAATAAATGGTGTCATTCCGGCGTTCCTTCTCCCGTTATTCTAGTGCTTTTGACACACAGCTGTATGAATATTGCAATTGGCAGGTAATTTGCATAACAGACGGTGTCATCCAAGTGCCTCTAGGCACTTGGATTCATCCTTTCCATGATCATCAAAACGTCGTATTTTAGCATAGAACAGCTACTTTTATACTCACCGATAAGATTCTTGGATGCCAGTGTCAAGTACTGGCATGACACCCTCCTAATAGCACAATGTTTGTACAATTGTGTGCTTGATACTAGGATCTACACTTTTTTTTCACCTGGATCCCAGCGCACGACGCTGGGATAGCAAGAAAATGGCTACTGGGATGACAAGAGGGAGAAAGTACTGGAATTACACAGTTTGTTGTAAACTCACTTTTACTATATGATTACCTTTTTATGGCATCTTAT
>NZ_JACZHU010000076.1:0-5015 GCF_020278605.1 Wolbachia endosymbiont of Mansonella perstans
GAGATCATTAGCGGAGAAGGTTCATTTTCCGCGCTGTTCGATTTCGCTGAGCTGAGTAAAAAATATGACCATCCAGTGCTCGTTTCTTCAACTGATGGGGTGGGTACAAAGCTGTTGATAGCTCAAGAAGTAAACGAACATGGTACTATAGGTATAGACCTAGTTGCAATGTGTGTGAATGACTTACTTGCGCAAGGAGCAACACCTTTATTTTTCCTCGATTATTTCGCAACAGGTATTTTAAGTAAAGATGTTCTATTATCTATAGTTCAGGGCATTGCAGAAGGATGTAAACAGGCTAATATGGGATTAGTTGGTGGAGAGACTGCAGAAATGCCTGGAATGTATAGTAATAATCACTATGACCTTGCAGGATTTGTAGTTGGAGTGGTCGATAAAAGTAAGATCCTTCCAAAATGTAACGCTATGAAGAAAGGGGACTGTATAGTTGGATTGGAGTCGAGAGGGGTTCACTCGAATGGGTTTTCTTTGGTGCGACATATTTTTAAAGGTTTAGGCATAAATTATAATGACTTATCTCCGTGGAATAATAGAACCTGGAGTGAGATACTACTCGAACCAACAAAAATATACGCTGATTCTTTATTGCCTATTATGTCAAAGGTAAAAGGTATTGCACACATCACAGGTGGTGGCTTGATAGATAATGTTCCACGGATTCTTCCAGAAGATTTGTTTGCCGACATAGACATTGGTTCTTGGGAATGGCCAGATATATTTTTGTGGCTGATAAAAGAGGGTAAAGTAGAGAAGAGGGAAATGTTAAAGACATTCAATTGTGGTATTGGTATGGTATTGATTGTAGATCCTGAGAATATGCAAGGTGTAAAAAATCATTTCCAAAAACGTGGAGAAAAGATTGAAATTATAGGAGAGCTTCATGAGAAGTATAAACCACCGCTTGATAAAGTAGCACTTTAGTTAGACTAACTTTACTGACAGCCTTTCTGCAACTTCTAAATATGCTTCCTTTAGGTTTCCTAAACTTAAACGGAAGACATCTTTATCTAGTTTTTTGTGAGTACTGTTATCCCATAACCTGCAATTGTCAGGACTGATCTCGTCAGCTAGAATGACCTTTGTTCTATCGCTCATTAGCCTGCCAAATTCTAATTTGAGGTCGACTAAATCTATTCCTGCATTTAAAAATAAGTCAATTAGAATTGTATTGATTTTTGAGGTTGTAGTTTTAACCTCTTCCATTTCTTCATGAGATAGCCAGCCAAAATATAGCACGTGGTTTTCGTTTACCATTGGATCAGCCAGATTGTCATCTTTATAGAAAAATTCGATTATAGGAGATGTGAGCTTCTCGCCTTCTTTTAGATTAAAACGTTTGCAAAAATTACCGGCTGTGGTATTCCTCACTACTATTTCAAGAGGTATAATCTTTAGTTTTTTAACTAACTGCTCTCTTTCATTCAGAGTTTTTATAAAGTGCGTGTCAATTCCTGCTTTCTCAAGTTTTTCCATGATAAAAGCGCTAATGAAGTTGTTGATTATTCCCTTACCCTCAATAACTTCATATTTTTCTTTATTGAAGGCTGTTACGTCATCTTTAAAGTGCTGTATAACGGTTAACGGATCTTTAGCTTTAATAATAGATTTCGCTTTACCTTCGTATATTATTTTGCCTGGCATCATATTTAATTTAACTATATATTGTAGATATTACATCAATTTACTGCCTAAGTTTACTATAAATTTGCAAAGATGTTCAATGTTACAATATTAACCATATTTCCAGAAATGTTTCCTGGATTTTTGAACTATTCCCTTGCTAGAAAAGCGTTAGAAGAGAAAATATGGGATCTTGAAGTGGTAAATATTCGTTCCTTTGCTAAGGATAAACACTCAACAGTAGACGATGTTCCATATGGAGGTGGGGCAGGAATGATTATGCGCCCTGATGTTACTGGTGATGCAATTGATAGTGTGCTCACCGCTCATAGGGATACTAAATTTATTTGTATGACTCCATCTGGCACGAGATTTAATCAAAGCATTGCAAAAGAGTTGATAGGACTTACTCATATAACAATGTTATGTGGTCGATTTGAGGGTATTGACCAAAGAGTGATTGATGAGTATACTCCTTATGAGTTAAGTATCGGAGATTATATACTTTCAGGGGGCGAGCCGGCTGCCATGGTAGTTCTTGATGCATGTGTTAGGCTTCTTCCTGGTGTAGTGAATAATTCTGATAGTATTGCTGAAGAAAGTTTTAGTTATGGTGGTGGTATGCTTGATTACCCTCAATATACTAAACCTAAGCAGTGGAGAGAACATGAAGTGCCTGAGGTTCTGTTGTCTGGTAATCACAAAAAAATAAGTGATTGGAGGCGTAAACAGTCTCAAGCTATAACAAAAAAGCGTAGACCTGAGTTATTAGATGGAGATATAAATGGTAGATTTACTTGAAAAGTTCAATAAGCAGCAAATGCAAGTGTTGGCTAAAGAATTGCCGGAGTTTCGTCCTGGTGATGATTTGAAGATCACTTTTAAAGTGGTTGACGGTGCAAGCGGACGTATGCAAATATTTGAAGGTGTATGTATATCAAAAAGAAATCGTGGATTACATTCTTCCTTTGCGGTTAGAAAAGTGAGTCATGGGGAAAGTATAGTATCACAATTTTTTATTTATTCTCCTGCGTTAGTTTCAGTGGAAGTGACAAGAAGGGGGAAAGTTCGTAGAGCGAAATTGTACTACTTATGTAAGCTATTTGGAAAAGCTGCGAGGATAAAGGAGCGTACTACTTGCAAAAGCGTTAAGCCTAAGCAGCTTTGATAAAAAACGGTATTGTTTCGGTTCTTGATGTGCTGAGGCAATAGGAAGAGACTGAAAATAGATGAGTATAAAGACAAAATTCCTCAAACTGCTTCAATCTAGGCGCGTACATGCTCGCATAAGAAGAAAAAACAAAAGGAATAGAACATTGTATTTCTGTTCTCTTGTAACGTTACTTGTTTCGCTTGGTTGTCCTATATGCATATTGTTGAGCATATTAATTAACTCTTATAGCGCATTAACAATAACGAAGATTTTGTTACCGGTTGAAATAATTGCTGATTTTGCTTTGGCAGATAATCCTAGTGATTTACGATATAAGTCCATTGACTTACTTAATGATTCTCTAAGTAAAGTGTTTAAGGGGACCGGTTTCAGAAGTAATGACGAGATTTTAAGTCGTAATTCTTACAAGGAGCTAGAGGATTTTTTTCTTGGGAAAGTGAAGCACAGTGGTGAGTATGAAATCTGGTTTACTGCATCAAGTATAATCAATTCAATAAACAAAGATAGATATTTCAATGGTCATTATGCTGAACTGCTTAGTTGGCTAAAAGAAAAGGGGAGAGTGAAAAAGTTCTTTAATAAGTCTTTATTTCTTAAATCTGATTCTCGTGAACCTGAAAATGCAGGGATTTTAGGAGCATTCATCGGCTCATTAATGACGGTTATGGTATGTCTAGCTTTGGCATTACCAATAGGAATTATGTCAGGCATCTATCTTCACGAATTTATGCCTAGGAACAATATAATAACTAGCATTGTAGAGGTTAGTATAAATAATCTTGCTGCAGTGCCTTCGATAATATTTGGTGTGGTAGGTTTAACTCTCTACCTTGGTATATTTGGGTTACCTCGTTCTTCGCCACTTGTTGGTGGAATGACTCTTTCATTTATTATGTTACCTAACATTATAATTGCAACAAAAAATGCCTTTGCGAATGTTCCTATTACAATAAAAGATGCAGCTTTTGCTCTTGGAGCGTCTCACATCAAGGTAATATTGGATCACTCTCTATCGATTGCATTACCGGGAATAATACATGGCGCTGTGCTTGCAGTTGCAAGAGTTTTGGGTGAGTCCTCTCCTTTACTTATGATAGGTATGGTAGCATTTATAGCTGACACACCAGCATCCTTTTTTGACCCAGCAACTGTTTTGCCTGTACAAATATACATATGGTCAAGTAGTCCTGAAATTGCATTTGTTGAGCTTGCTACTATTGCAATTATGGCTTTGTTGATAATGTTGTTCGCTCTGAATTTAGTAGCAAATTTTGTAAAAAGAAAAATCGAGTTTTTTAATTTTTAATTCATGAAAATTATTATTTTATCTGGTTATGGCTTGAACTGTGAGAAGGAAACTGCGTTTGCATTTATAGAATGTAGTAGAAAACTTGGTATCAACAATGTAGAAGTGAAGATCGTTCATATTAATGAGATCATAGATAATCCAGGTGAACTAAAATCAAGTAATATACTAGCAATTCCAGGAGGTTTTTCCTACGGTGATGACACTGGTGCTGGTAATGCATTTGCTCTGCGCATTAAAAATAATTTGTTGGGTGAGTTTCAAGATTTTTTATCTCAGGATAAGCTTGTTATAGGAGTATGTAATGGTTGTCAGGTATTAGTAAAACTAATTCCAGAATTCTCTAACCTGGCTTTAATATGCAATGATGTAGGTAATTATCAATGCCGTTGGATTAGAGTGAAAGTTAGCCCACAAAGTAATTCTGTTTGGCTACAGAACCTAAATGAGCTGTATCTTCCTATTGCTCATGGAGAAGGCAAGTTTTTTATGGATCAGAGTGTTTTGGATCAATTGATTGAAAACAATTCCGTTGTGCTGCGTTACGTTGATGAAGATGGTAACTACGCCAACTTGCAGTTTCCTTCCAATCCAAACGGATCTATGTACGATCTGGCAGCCTTATCAGGTAAAAGTGGTAGAGTACTGGCTTTAATGCCTCACCCAGAGAGGGGAATATTTTTCACTCAACAGGACAACTGGCCGCTTGAAAAAGAGAAGTGCAAGCGCTTGGGTGCCGCTATGCCAAAATATGGCGATGGAATGCTTATATTTGAAAATGCACTGAAATATTTCACGCAAGCATTGTAATACAACACAGTGTTACATAGTAAACGATGTCAATAGAAACGAAAGAAACTACTTAAAGATTTCTCCAGTTTCCTTATCATAGTA
>NZ_JACZHU010000077.1:0-4971 GCF_020278605.1 Wolbachia endosymbiont of Mansonella perstans
CCTTCAAAAGTGATAAAAAAATTAATCAATGAATAAGGAAAAATTACTCTACACTATCGGAGAAGTAGCTGAAGAGCTACATGTGGAACAGCATGTTTTAAGATTCTGGGAAAGCCAATTTCATCAAATTAAACCCATAAAACGTAAGGGAAGAAGGCTATATGATCATAAGTGTATAGAGGCTGTAAAGAAAATAAAGTATATGTTATATGATAAAGGATATACAATAAAGGGAGTACAAAAAGAATTTAATAATGATGTAAAAATCGATCGCGGTTCAAAGGATTTATTACAAGAACTTACTGACCTAAGAGACTATTTAATTAGTAAAATAAATAGTGGAGAAGCTAATGAATAACCGTAGGCGTAGGGCAGATGTATCTCATATAGCAGGAAAACTAATCAAGAAGTGTGAGCTCACGTTAAAGAATAGTTAAAAAAAGTACCTGTGTAAATTCCCAAACATCACGTGAACCCTCTTAATACGTAACTTGCGATTAAGAAAAAATCAATACATTCACAGTAGATTCAGCTTATATCTATGTCTTTTGTGTGGATGTTATAATGGAAATTTACGCAGGAAAAGAAAGAAGAATAGCTAATGTAGTAACTCAGCACTGGAGTGAAATAAAAGGATCAGATAGAGATTGGCCAGAAAGGCATGAAATAGATACTGCCGAAATAATGGAATCTTGGCAGCATTGTTTTATTATTGAAGTTAATGACCGAGGTTATATCTGTGAAAATGCGGGAGAAAAGGCTGTTGAGTTCTATGGTTTTGAAAAGAACATGTGTATTGATAGTAAATATGTAGTTGATGCACCATTTTTGCAACTATATAAAGTAGACGCAGTTATTGATAAGCTTGATACTGTAGTAGATAGTAAGTGCTCAATTAACGAGGAAGAAGAAAGTGAAAGTGTTAAAATGAGGCAAGTGTTGTTGCCGCTTGGGGATAGAAAAGGTATAACACACATATTGGGTGTAATTACATTTAAGCTCCTTTAATATGCAATTTTAGCTTGTATTGTAGATTCAGATTACATATTATAGTAGTGTTGTAGCTTATAAGTTGCAATACTATTTGATTCTTTAATAAAATTATTTATATTGCTAACTAATTGCTATTAAAGAATTCTGTGACAATGTTTGCGAGTTTATATGAAGAGAGTGAAATTAAAAACCAAATCTTCCGTTAAAAAACGCTTTAATCTTACAGCTAAAGGCAAGATTATCTCTACTCAATCAGGCAAAAGGCATGGCATGATAAAGAGGAGTAAATCCAATATCCGTAACCAACGTGGTACAACGATTCTTGGTAAATCTGACTCGCGTATAGTTAAACTTTACATACCTTATGGTATTTAACAAAATGGAGGTAAAATAGAATGGCTCGAGTGAAACGTGGAGTCACTACTCATGCTCGTCACAAGAAAATATTAAAGTTAGCAAAGGGCTATAAAGGACGTGCAAAAAGTTGTTACAGGGTTGCTTTACAAAGGGTTGAAAAAGCATTACAATATGCCTATAGGGACAGAAGAAACCGCAAGCGCGATTTTCGCAGCCTGTGGATAATACGTATCAATGCATCAGTAAGAAAGCATGGGCTTACTTATGGTAGATTCATGTATGGCCTCACGCTTGTTGGAATTGGTTTAAATAGAAAAATCCTTGCTGAAATGGCTGTTAATTATAAAGACGGTTTTGCAGAATTAGTAGAAACTGTAAGCAACAAATTAGCAGAAAATTCTTGATCCCTTTAAGCACAGCAGCATGAGAGTTGTTTTTATGGGATCACCAGAGTTTGCTGTTGGTGTGCTAAGTTTGTTATTGAAGTCAGAGAATAAGATAATAGCCGTATATACCAAGGCCCCAAAACCTTCGGGACGTGGACAGAAACTGACGAAATCTCCAATACATGTTATTGCTGAAGAAAATGGTATAGAGGTGTGCATTCCTACCTCTCTAAAATCTTCGGTAGAGCAAGAACGGTTTAGAAATTTTAAACCAGAAGTTGCAGTTGTTGCTGCATATGGGTTGATACTTCCAAAAGAAATTTTGAATATTCCAAAATATGGTTGTATTAATATTCATCCTTCGCTGCTGCCTAGGTGGCGTGGTGCAGCTCCAATACAGCACACAATTTTGGCGGGAGACCAGGAGACTGGAGTTAGCATTGTGCAATTGAACGAAGGGTTAGATTCTGGTCCTATTTTAAAACAGAAAAAATTTCTGATTGAAAAGAACGACAATTACAAGACATTGCATGATAAGCTGTCTGTGCTGGGTAGCAATTTACTGATGGAAGTATTAAATAAAATTGAAAAACAGTTTCCTTCAGAACAAAATGATGATAATGCGTGCTATGCTGATAAAATGAAGGACTATAAAATTTATGTGAGTGATACTTGCGAAGTTGCTTATAGGAAAGTTAAAGCATTTTACCCCAAAGCGTTTGTCAAAATAGAGAATAAACGTTTCAGAATACTGGATGCTGACTTTGAATTAAATGCCTCTTTAACTTCAGCGCAGGGTGAGATTATTAATGATAATATGCACATAAGTTTGAGGAACGGCACTTTAATTACTAAAGTTGTGCAAATGGAAGGAAGAAACCCGTGCAATGTTGAGGATTTTGTCCGTGGATTAAAATTTAGTATGGTAAAAAAGCTTATAGAATAAATAGAACCCCTGCACAGCTAGTCTATAGTAGAAAAGCACAGACGAACGATGTAAGCTACGCCTGGCGGCTTTGTTGTGGAATAAGCTTTTCAATATTACTAACAGTGAAGTCAGTTGTATTTTCAGCTATTTCATCTAATTTGTCATTTATGTTTTTACCTATTTCTCTATCTTTAAAACACGCGTATAGGACTAAAGCAGCTACAGCTGCACATGTTGCAGTTGAACCAATTTGTACTATGGTGAATAGTGTTAGCTCACCTACAAATATAGATAATAATCCAATAGCTAGGTTTATAATTTTGCTTTGTGTTGTTTGTTGTGTTGATTGGTTTTGATCTTCCTGTTTATCTTCTAAGACTTTAGGTATTGTTTTTGAAGCAACTTTCATCGCTATTGCTACAACTGGAACTATAATTAGTCCTATAGCTATTTTTGCTAAAAGAAGAATTGGCGGTAGCATCATTACAGGTAATAATGAGCCAGCTCCTATAGCCAACCACTTTCCATTTATTTTTTTAGATTGATTCCCACTATCAAGCATTGTAAACCTCCACTTTGTTTAATAATTTTAACACGAAGTACGAAAGTGGTCATGATATATTTTATGTGAAAGAATGTATTGAAAGTTTTTTTTATGTTATTCTCTGTTAACTTATAGTCAAGTTTAAAATTTTAGAAGGAGTTACGTATTGTTTAGAATCCTTATATACTGTTTTGGATCAGTTAGAGAGAATTGAGTGCAAGATGCAGTTTTAGTTTTACAAGATGGTAGGTACTTTTTAGGAAAATCAGTAGGTAAGAGAAGCAAGTGCATGGGTGAAATCTGTTTTACCACTGGTATCACTGGTTACCAGCATACTATAACTGATCCATCTTTTGCCGATCAAATTATAACGTTCACTTTTCCTCATATTGGCAACATTGGGATAAACAGCAAAGATAATGAAGGAGGAAAGGAAATTTTTGCAAGTGGCGTGATTATACGTGAACTTTCTTCTGCATCTCATCCTTCATCATGTATCAGTTTAAATGATTGGTTGGAGAGAGATAACGTAGTTGGAATATCAGGAGTTGATACTAGAGCCTTGACTAGGCATTTGCAAAAACATCGATCCCAAAGTGGGATTATATCCCCATTGACCTGCTCTCCGGTGTATGACGCTAGGATCTATGATAACCAAACTACTCTTGTAATAGAGGGTCTGCTGGATGAGTTGAAGAAATACAAACCTTTAAATGGAGTAGGGATAATTAATAAAGTCAGTTTAAGTAACAGCTTCAAAAACGATCTTAATGCAAAATACAAAGTTATAGTAGTTGATTTTGGTGTAAAGGCTAGTATAGTTTCACGCTTAATAGAACTTGGTTGTGCAATTGAATTGATTAAGCCAGATAAAGGTTTTGCTCAGAAAATATTAAGTATGGATCCAGATGGTATAGTACTTTCAAATGGTCCTGGTGATCCACGAGAAATAGGAGAAAGTATGATTCTAGAGATAGACGTTATTATAAAATCTAAAATACCAGTCTTTGGTATATGCATGGGTCACCAATTGCTTGCAATTACTTTGGGAGCAAAGACCTTCAAGATGAATGTTGGTCACCGAGGAAGTAACCATCCAGTTTATAATGTGAATGAAGGAAAAGTTGAGATCACCAGCCAAAATCATGGATTTGTTGTTGATTCATCTTCTCTACCAAGTGACGTTGAAGTTACTCATATTTCTCTGTTTGATAATAGTATAGAGGGAATAATGATGAAGAATTACCCGGTTTTTTCTGTACAATACCATCCAGAAGAAGCTCCAGGTACGCACGATTCACATTATCTATTTAGGCACTTTATTAACAGTATTGAGTTACATAAAATGAAATCTGCATAATTTTAACCTGGCAAGGTTTTATTGCTTGATTTTTTAGTTTTAGACATTTAATATTAGATATAATAAAAGATTAAGTTAAGATACTGGGGTAATGCTCTCTTAACAAATTTTGTGGAGGAGTGACCGAGTGGTTAAAGGTAACAGACTGTAAATCTGTCCGTGAAAGCGTACGTAGGTTCGAATCCTACCTCCTCCATCGTGCGGGTATAGCTTAATTGGTAGAGCTCTAGCCTTCCAAGCTAGTGGAGTGGGTTCGAATCCCACTATCCGCTCTTTTTTTGTTGTGTTTTAATAAGATCAACATATTATTTATATATTTGTATTTTAGGTAGAAAAGTTTAGATTATGACACAAGTAGTAGAAGCATTTGGCAAGCCGCATATGAATGTGGGGACAATAGGAC
>NZ_JACZHU010000078.1:0-4882 GCF_020278605.1 Wolbachia endosymbiont of Mansonella perstans
AATAGCTTCATTACTATGACAATGGTGACGGCTAAGGTTGTCAAGTAGTTTTTTTGTTCTGTCTTCTAAGGCTTTTACTCGTGATAACTACCGTGTCTGCGATCTTGTCATGCCAAGTTTGGAAGCGTTTGTCGAAATTTGACCATATAAAACCTAAAAATAATGGCGCGACTGACAATATAAAGGAGAAAAACCTCTTCGTTGCTTGTTTCAGGGTCATTTTTCCAAAAGTCTGCTCATCCACAACTCTGAGTCCAAGTAGTAGCTTTCCTGGCGTAGCAGCGAACCTTATCCACATATATGCAACATAGCTAAATAGCATAATAAATTGGACTATTTGATTTAGAACCATTAATTTAACAAGTTTGCTCTGCGTTGCCTTCTCTTCCGCAGAAATTGGCGCTTGCACCTGATATTTTGCAATTATTCCGCTTAATATTTTTCTGTCTTCTGAATTTGTAAAGAGCTGATTTAAAGCCAGGCTGCAGAACTGTAAGAACAAAACGATAATAATTAAATCAAGCAATGCCGACATATAGCGCCTAAATCCCGTTACATAGCATATTCCATTCTCATCCTTTTTCACCTTTTGAATAGCATTCATAGAAGAGAGAATAGGAAATAAGCGATTAAAAATCCTATGTAACATATGTGTTTTCCAACATTTGAGTGCCCCTGGCTGGACTTGAACCAGCATGCTTTTGCAAGCAACAGATTTTGAGTCTGCCGTGTCTACCATTTCACCACAGGGGCTTAAGTTTCAATACTATAGGCAACACGAAATTAGTCAAAATTTTTTACCTTTGCATCTTTCAAACGAGGACTAAATATTCTACAATAATCGATAGTTACTCTAAAAACTTAGAATGAATGAATTAGCTGATCTCATCGATTCAAGAAGCATAGGTAAAGAAATATGCAAATTACCACATAACTTGGAAGCGGAGCAAATGCTCATTGGTACAATGATTCGTGATAATAGAATTTGTGATGCAGTTGAAGATATGATTGCAGCAGACAATTTTTATGATCCACTGCATCAAAGTATTTTTACTCAGATATCTAAAACCAGAAAACACGGCATAGTTGCCAATGAACTGAGCCTCAAAATGTTTTTTGAGAACGACGAAGCATTTACCAAGTGCGGTGGAGTTGAATATCTTGCAAAGCTCGCAGCGAAGGCAAGTATTGCGCTTGATATATACAGCTTGACTAGAATAATCCGTGATACTTATTTAAGAAGATGCCTAATCAAGCTCGGGCAGGAGATAGTTGATGATAGTTACAGCTATGACGTCGAAAACCCTGCACAGGCGCAAATTGAACAAGCAATGACCAAGTTGTTCAATTTAGCGGTAAAAAAGCAAGGCGAGAAGACGTATATAAAGCTTGCAAGCTCGGTTAAAGATGTAGTTGAAAAAATCAGCACGTTGAAAAATAATCCAGAAGCGCTGGGCATTACAACCGGACTCCAAGACCTAAATCAGCTTCTTGGTGGTCTGCAGAAATCTGACCTATTAATTCTAGCTGCAAGACCTTCTATGGGTAAAACAGCACTGGCGCTAAACATTGCCCTTAATGCTTGTAAGGTCTTGCAAAAAAGAGCAGATAAACAACACTACGTAGCATTTTTCTCACTTGAAATGTCAGCGGAACAATTAACTGCAAGATTGATCACTATAGATTCAGGAATTAGTTATTATAAGGCACTGACCGGAAGAATTAGTGATTTTGAATTGCATGAATTCATTAATGCTAGTGCAGAATTGTCTGAATTGCCTTTCATCATAGATGACACTCCTGCACTGTCAATAAGTGCTCTTCGTACCAAAATACGTCTGCTGTATCAATTATATAATGTGGAAGTGGTATTTATTGATTACCTGCAGTTAATCAGAGGAACAACAAAAAGGAGTAATGAAAATAGAGTGCAAGAAATCTCGGAAGTGACGCAGGGTTTGAAGGGAATTGCAAAAGAGTTAAATATTCCTATTGTTGCACTATCGCAGCTCTCCCGTTCTGTTGAGCAGAGAGACGACAAAAAACCACAACTTGCTGATTTGCGTGATTCGGGAAGCATAGAGCAAGATGCAGATATAGTAATGTTCCTCTACAGAGAAGAATATTATGAGCTAAGAAAGCAGCCAAGTGAAGGAAGCAATAAACATCGAGAATGGCAAGAAAAAATGGAGAAAGTTAGAAATATTGCAGAGCTCATTATTGCAAAACAAAGGAACGGACCAATCGGCAGTGTGAAACTGTATTTTGACTCCAGCAGAGGCGCGTTCAAAGATTATATGGAGAGGCACAGTTCATAGCCTTCGGCAATCTTTTATCAATATCTATCCTTGCTGTAGTTTGCTTATTTATTAATAAGTTTGATATATCTCTTCATCCGTGCTATAAAATAGTAAATTAATTCTAGTGAGGTATATAATGAAAAATATATTTAATAAAACTAATGAGCCTTATCTTGTAAGTGGTGCTTTAGCTATCAGAACTCTATTGGCATCAGGAATATTTGCTGTAGCTCCTTATGTTGGGTTCCTAACTCCAGTTGCAGCTCTAAGTCTTGGCCTTCCATTCATTGCTGGTGGTGCTGTATTTTCTGCTGCAACTATTGCACTTTCAGTTGTAGTGATTAGCTAAGAACAACACTATTTCTGAGAAAGGTACTGAGATTTCTAACTTGAAAGATCAGCTGGCTAAGGCAAGAGAAAGTAATAAAGGCTAAGAATAAAGCTATTGCTGATCTTAATGAAGATGACATACTGAAACGTCAAGAGCGTAGAGAGAAAAAACAAGAAGAGGTTTTGGACTGTGCAGATCCCAGGAATCTATTTAAAGAGGGGAAACAGCAGGAGGAGATTTTAGATCCTGTAGCTCTTATAAGCCTGTTTGATGAAAGTCCTAGCTCAGAAAGTCAGCCAACTAAATCTGAGAACGGGGGTATATTTTATGATATAGAACCTAGTGAGGAAAAAAGTACTAGAAATCGCTCAACTCAAAATGGTCAAAGCCGGACTGAGTGGGGCATAGACACAGCTAAGGCAGCATTGAGAGGAACAATATTTGCTACTGTTCAGCAGCACCTATTGTGAGTGTGTTTTTGACAAAGCCTGAAGTGTCAGGTGTGCTTTATGAGACCAGCGGTACATACTCTCGTTACTAAAGGTAATCCCACCTAGGAGGAATAGTTTAACTATTTCTCCTCTTTAGCCTCAACCCTCAAAAAAACTGGCGTGGGTTTAGGTAGTGTAATACCTAAGCTTACGCACGCATTGCACAGAGATTTTAAATCGCGTTGTTCTTTTGGAATTTGTATTTGATCTAGTATCATTTCTGCTGACCTTGGGACAATTGGCTGCAGTAAAATACCAATTATCCTGATATATTCGAGTAGTTTATAGATTACTAAATTCATGCGCTCTCTATCAGTTTTACTCAATGTCCAGGGTGCACTTTTATCTATATAAGCGTTGGCTTCAGAAGATATGTTAATAATTAAAAGTATAATCTGATTAAACTCATACTTTGATAGATGATCCATCGCTTTATCGAGTATAGCTTTACAATTTGTAAGGCTTTCCTCACCTTTAAGTAGGCTTTGATCGACTGTTGGCACAATTCCCGAGCATTGTTTGTGTAAAAATGAAATTGTTCTTTGCACTAAATTGCCTATATTGTTTGCCAATTCTGAATTTACTCGGCTGATCATGTTTTTTTTGCTGAAATTACCATCTTGGCCAAAACTCGATTCCCGAAGGAGGAAATAGCGTAACTGATCAACGCCAAATTCCTCAGCCAGGTCAATTGGGTCTATGACATTGCCAAGAGACTTAGATATTTTTTCTCCCTCGTTTAACCACCAACCATGCACTGCAATTTGTTTTGGCAGTGACAAATCTGCTGCAAGGAGAATAGCTGGCCAATATATGGCGTGAAAGCGCAATATATCTTTACCGATTACATGAACATTGGAAGAGCTGTCATTTGCCTGAAACCTTTTATATTCTTCACCTTTAGTACCAGGAAAGCCTACTGACGTGAGATAATTAGTGAGTGCATCAACCCAGACGTAGATTACGTGTTTGTTATTGCCTGGCACTTTTATTCCCCAATTAAAACTAGTGCGAGAGATTGAAAGGTCAGTGAGTCCTGATCTTACAAACAATACCACTTCATTTTTTCTACTTTCAGGAAAGATAAAATTTGGCTGATTTTCATATAACTCCAGTAATTTGTTCTGCCAATTCGACAAACGAAAAAAGTAGCTCTCTTCTTTTATCCACTGAACTTCTGCATCTGTTGGTGCTTTACCATCTATCAGCTCCGATTCCTGATAAAATGCTTCATCACGAACTGAATACCAACCTGAGTAAGAATCAAGATATATTTGTCCTCTCTCTTCAAGCCTATTCCACAAAGCTATCACTGCTTTTTCGTGACGTTCTTCCGTGGTACGGATAAAATCATCATATTGAAAATTCATGGACTTAGCTAATTCCCTAAATGAAACGCTTATTTCATCTGTAAATTCTTTTGGTTGCATTCCCCGTGCTTTAGCTGCTTTCTCGATTTTTTGTCCGTGCTCGTCTGTACCGGTAGTGAATTTGACATTTTTTCCAGCAAGTCTCATAAACCTTGCCACTACATCACACAAAAGAGAGGTATATGCGTGACCAATGTGTGGTTTGTCGTTTACGTAATATATTGGCGTAGTGATATAAAAGTTTCCAAATTGCTCCATTATTCAATGCTTAAAGCTTTATCGTATCTGCACTAGTTGTAAAAATCAATAGCTACCGGGTTTTGTTACATAATAGTAGACAACAGTAGAGAAAAGCTACCCAATAGAAAACGAAAAAAACTACTTTACAAT
>NZ_JACZHU010000079.1:0-4758 GCF_020278605.1 Wolbachia endosymbiont of Mansonella perstans
ATTTACATGTTTACAGTGGACAAAGCCTCCGGAATTGTTTATACTAAACCTATACCATCACAGTCTGTAGCTGTATATCTTAGAAAAACTGACAAGGGTGCTGTGAAGGCACCCTCCAGAAAATTTGGGTATCTATTAAGAACAGTTAAGATTAGGTAATCTTTCGTTCATTCTCAGATACCTAGCAACTTTTCAAATCACTTTTTCTTACTTTTTATATTTAAATTTCTAAAAAATAGAAGAGTGTACATTTTGTAGCACTCTGCTTTTCTCTTTGAAAGTATTAATCCTTTTCTTACTATATTTAGTTTTCAGTACACTTGTTTTTTTAGAGATCTTTTTACTACTACGTTTTTTAAATTGCACGTTGGAATCAAAATTTAACTCTCCTTTTTTGTCTGCAAGTGCAGGTAGCCTTCTCTCATCTTGAGGTGTAATGAAAGATAACGCGTGTCCTTCAGCTCCAGCGCGTGCAGTCCTACCTATGCGATGAATATAGTCAGCTTGCGATTGTGGTACATCATAATTAATAACATGTTGAATGTGGGGAATATCAAGACCACGAGAGGCAACATCTGTTGCAACCATGATTTGATTGCGACCACGACGAAAGGAATTGATGACTCTTTCGCGTTTGTGCTGTCTTAAGTCACCATGAATTGCTAAAGTGCTATAGTTATCTTTGCGCAATTTGTTGGCCAGCTGATCTGCTCCTTGCTTTGTTTTTACAAAAATAATGATTGATCCTTCACGTTGACATAGTTGTGTAACAAGTTTGCCATATTTTTCTGATTCTGATGCATAAATAATTTCTTGCTTGATTTTAGTGGAAGTTGTAGCTTCATGCTCAATAGAAACACGTTCTGGCTGACTGAGGTATTTCTCAGCGAGTTTAACTATATCACCAGGAAGAGTTGCAGAGAACATTAGAGTTTGCCGTATTTTTGACATATATTTCATGATCTCTTCAATTTGAATTCCAAAACCCATATCGAACATACGGTCTGTTTCATCAAGCACAAGAGTGTTGATATTGTGAGTAATCAAAGTTTTACGTGCAATATGGTCTATAATACGACCAGGAGTACCTATTACAATTCGCGGCTTTTTTCTTAACTGATTTAGCTGCTTGAAGATAGGCTCACCACCGATTAGTAAGGCAATCTTTAATACAGAATTTTGAAATAAGAGTTTTCTTATCTCATTCGTTACCTGCTGTGCTAACTCTCGGGTTGGTACTATAACTAAGGCTGAACTAGCACTAGACTCATCTAACAACTTAGCAACCAACGGAATAGCAAACGCCAAAGTTTTTCCAGTTCCTGTTTGAGCAGATCCGAGAATATCTTTACCCTGTAGAGCTAAAGGAATTGCCTGTGTTTGAATTGGAGTTGGAACGGAAAGATTGTGTTTGCCTAGAGCTCGCCTAAGCAAAACTGGAAGATTCATCTCTTGAAAGCTGCTCACAAAAACTTTTGCCATAAAAATACGATTAATCTTCTAGCAGCTTTAAATTTATTGCAGATTTTTTTTCTTCTCCATTTCTACCTCGCTCCTCTTTAAGCTCATAGCTTACTCTTTCCCCTTTTATTCCCTTTTCCTTATTTTCTCCTCTAAGTGAATCAGGTCTTATTCCTGAACGCTCTAACGTACTGATATGTACGAAAACATCACTTCCTTTAGCTTCTGGCTTAATAAAACCATAGCCTTTTTCGGCATTAAACCACTTTATATTACCAAATTCCATTTGAACAACTCCTAAAACTGTTAACTAACCTTACTAATGTGATGAAAAACTTTAAAATTATAATTGAGAATACACAAAGCTTAGCCATTGAAACTAAACTTTTATGCTCCATAGTCTATCCTAACATTACACACTCATAGTACACAATTATTGTACCTGATGCAACTAAATTTTCTAATTGTTGAGCGAGCCTGCAACTGTCATTTCACTAACTTTAATCGTTGGTGAATTAAATTGCCCACAAAAAGTTAAATCGCTTGCAACAACTAAATTGTTAAACATGTCTTTTAAATTGCTGGCAACAGTAATCTCGTGTATTGGATACGCTATTTTTCCATTTTCTATAAAAAATCCTGATGCGCCTTGACTGTAATCACCATTGATTAGATTAACACCAAAACCAAACAAATCAGTTATGTATATTCCCTTTTTCACTTCCTTAATTAATTCCTCAAATGATATACTGCTATTTTCAATATAAAGATTACTAGCTATGGGAGCAATTGCGGCATTACCTGCGCGAGTTGCATTTCCAGTTGTTTCCAAGTTTAATTTTTTAGCTGAATATAGATCTAAAATCCAATTTTGTAGTACTCCGTTCTTTACAAGTGTATTTTTCCTGCTGATTATTCCTTCTCCATCAAATGGTCTTGATTCTATACCCCTTGGCAATAATGGGTCATCAATAATGTTGATTCTATCGTTGAAAATCTGAGTATTTAGACTATTTCTCAAGAAAGAGCTGTTACTTACAATGTTACTGCCATTTATAGCAGAAGCAAAACTTTTCACTAACTCTTTTGCTGCTCTTTTTTCAAAAATAACTGGAAATTTACCAGTTTTGATTGTGCGTGAATTTAATTGGTCAATTGCCCTTTTTCCTGCCTCTTTTCCTATTAATTCTGGTGACTTTAAATCGCCGAAATTGCATGCTACATCGTAGTCATAACCAACCTTCATTTCACTTTCTTCTCCAGCAATAACGGAAACTTGATTAACAAAGATTGATTTGCTAAATGAGTCAATAAAACCAGAAACGGTAGATAACGCTGTATTTACTAAGGTATGTGAAGAATAGGCTCCCTCGGAATTGATGATATTTTTATGTTCAAGGGCTGAATTTTCTGCAGCTTCAGCAATCCCTTTTAAATTATCAATAGTTACAACACTATTGTCTAAGATACCTAAGTCTGCAAAAGAGGTATAATTATTTCCACCTATGGCAAAATTAATGTAAGGATCTTCTGGTGCGTTCTTTGCCATTTCTACTACTTGATTGACCGTATCACCAAGGTTGTTTAAATCGTTTGTAGAAATATACGCAGCTTTGGTCTTGCCTGCTATAGCTCTAATTCCTATCGTGCAATTCTTAGATTGTGATATTTGTTCAATTTTTGACAGCCGTTGAGAAACTGAGATTTTGTTGGTTTCATATATTGTAACTTCTGCATCTTGGTTCTGCTTTTTTATCAGCTTGACAATATCTGATGCAATATTTAGTATATTCATTTCTTACCCATTAGGTTTCTATAAAGATTCTGCACCACCTATGACTTCGATCAAGTCAGTTGTAATTGCTGCTTGACGAGAACGATTATAAAGCAGTGCTAGCTTATCCAGTATCTCTTTAGTGTTTCTATTTGCTGATTCCATTGCAACCATTCTAGCACTATTCTCACTTGCTGCGCTCTCAAGTAAAGCAGAGTAAAGGGCAGCTGCAACGTAACTTTGAATCAAAGATCGTAAAATAAATTCAGTATTTTGTGGCTCATATTCATAGCTGTAATCTGCTATTGAATTAGCCAGAGAGTTATCAATCAAAGATGAATCTTGACTCCATGGTTTTATTGTTTCCAACGTTGGTTTTTGTGTGAAAATATTATAAAACTTGTTATAGAAAACCTCAATTTTATTGTACTTATTGAGATCCATACTATCAATCAAGGATTCTATATGCCTTAGCGTAATTCCCTTGCTGTTTTCAATTTTTAAAATACTTTTAGAGTCAAACCTATTTTTACCTATATCAAAAGCTTTTTTACCCCAAAATACAACATCTACCCTTCTGCCATTTGTGATTAATTTATTTACATGCTCTTGACTAAATTTGACGATGGAAGAATTAAAGTTGCCGCACAAGCCGCGATCAGATGCAATAATAAATACTAGGTTAGGATCATCATCACTGGTGTTTAAAACTTTTGCCATTAATTCTTGACCAACCGCTAACACTAATGGAGGAACAATGCTATGCAGCTTAGATATATACAATTTTGAACTTGATAGCTTTTTTTGGCTCTGCAATAACTTCGCTGCAGAAACCATTCGCATTACTTTTGTAGTTTTCTGTACAGACCTAATATTCTTAATTCTTAAGGATAATTCCTTTAAGCTCTTCATTCTATATAAAACTCTGGTTTATAAAAATATACAACTGTTCATGTCAAAAAACAAGTTCTTTGATATGAAGAAGATATAATACCAACCTTTGTTATTGGGAGGGCGAATAGAATATCATGATGAATTGGATCAAACCTGTAGTTATAAGCAAGAAGCGCTAGACCTCTTTCATAACTATATAACAAACTTTTGACAGAGCATTGGTATTCAATGGAAACAAAAAAACTACTTGAAAAATTCTCCCTCAACCCCCTTATTATAATACTAGGGCTATTATTTATCTTTAGTCTGTACAGATTAAACGGCAAAAAGCTCAATGCACTTGGCATCTTATATTTAATTTTTTGTACTGTATGTACCTCATGTCTTTATTTTTACCTAATACAAGCTAAAATGCGTTTGTTAAAGCATTTAAGGCAGTAAAAAACGCTAATTTAAAAGATAGATAGTGAATAACTAGCTAACTGGGTTTCTTTTACCTTTTTTTTGCTTAGTAAGTTTCTTAAATATTAAGGCAATTCATGAATGAACATTTATTTTTGCAACAAGTGGTGTTATTCCAGCGCGTAACGCTGGGATAGTTTTGTTGCAAAGTAGACATTTAACTACCG
>NZ_JACZHU010000080.1:0-4733 GCF_020278605.1 Wolbachia endosymbiont of Mansonella perstans
ACTAAGCTCTACGATATCTTTATTTGAATGGTACTAGCCAGCAGCCCGAGCTTTAAAGTGTAATGTACAACCATTTGCTTTCACAGCAAATGGTGTTTCAATGTCACCTTATAATGATGTCTTCAAGTAGCTCACACTGGGATTCAAGATACTACTTTATCAATAAATATTTAAGAAATTTACTAAATAAAAAAGCAAAAGAAGCCCCGTGGCGGCTAATTATTTATTTTTGTATCGAAATGTTGGCGTTTTTTATCCTAAACGCTTAATAAGCGCGACTTAGCTGCTTTTTAATGCAACTACCTTAGCCATAAACATTTAAGAAATTCACTAAGCAGAAAAAAAGGCAAGAAACCCCGAGTAGCTAGTTATTCACTATCTATCTTATAATATTGGCGCTTTTGATGTCTTAAACGACTTATAAGCGCGTTTCAGCTCGTATAGGTAAAAAAACAGAAGTTTTATAAAGACATACGGTGCACATAGTGCAAAAAATTAAACATAAGGTATCAATTACATTGAGTTTTTTGTCAGTTAACCTGTACAGACTGAAGATAAATAATACCTCCAGTGTTGTGATAAGGGGGTTGAAAGAATTTGTCAAGTAATTTTTGCATTCTTGGTACACACTGCTCTTAAATTGCAGGTTAAAAAGTTAAGATAAAGGTATAAAAACATGGGTTTTGTTTTGACTTTTTGTGCTAATTTTGCAGAATATTGAAATTACCACTTGGATTGAACGCATGACAAAGGAGAATTGGGAAGCGATAATTGGGCTTGAAGTGCATGCTCAGGTTTCTTCTAAGGCAAAGCTATTTTCTAGTTCATCAGCTAAGTTTGGTGCTGAACATAATACTCAAGTTTCCCTGATTGACGCGGCAATGCCTGGCACATTGCCAATACTAAATTACTGTTCTATAGAGCAGGCAATACGCACCGGTCTTGCGCTTTCTGCGGAAATTAATAAGTGTTCTTACTTCGATCGGAAAAACTATTTTTATCCTGATTTACCGCAAGGTTATCAGATAACTCAGTTCTTTGAGCCGATAGTTAGGAACGGTAGAGTATTTATCAACAATAATAAAAAAGAAATAAGAATTGCGAGAATTCATCTAGAGCAAGATGCAGGAAAGAGCATTCATGAAAAGAGCAAAACTTATGTGGATTTAAACCGCGTAGGAGTTGCTTTAATGGAAATTGTTTCAAAGCCGGACCTTCGGTCATCTGCAGAAGCTGCAGAATTTATGAAAAAATTGAGGCAGATTTTACGTTACATTGGCTCATGTGATGGTGATATGGAAAAGGGATCACTTCGTTGTGATGCAAATGTTTCTGTGCACCCAAAAGGCAGCAGCACATTTGGCACTCGTTGTGAAATAAAAAACCTAAATTCAATACGTTATATTATGCAGGCTATAGATTACGAAATACAAAGGCAGATTGAGATTTTGGAGAGTGGGAGAGAAATAAGTCAAGATACCTTACTATTTGATGTTGCTTTGGGAAAAACAAAGGTAATGCGAAATAAAGAAGATGCAAGCGATTACAGATATTTTCCTGAACCTGATTTGTTACCTGTTGAAATAAGCCAGGACAAAATCGATCTTATCAAGTCATCTTTGCCTGAGTTGCCAGACCAAAAGAAGCTACGATACATTAAAGAGCTAGGTATTAACGAATACGATGCAGAAGTCATCACTTCCGATAAAGCAATTGCTGATTATTTTGAAGAATTGGTAAAAAAGCACGATTCAAAGCTTGCCGTTACTTGGTTAACTGTAGAACTTTTTGGCCGTTTGAATAAAGCAGGTATTGATATTATGAACTCTCCGGTTAAAGCAAATGCCTTGTCCGAGCTCTTGGATTTCATCGTTGATGGGATAATCTCTGCTAAACTTGGCAAGCAAGTTTTTGATATTATGTTTGAAACTAGCAAATCAGCGTCTTTAATTATAGAAGAGCAGGATCTAAAGCAAATAACCGATAAAGGTCAAATATCTGAAGCTATCGATGAAATCATTAATAACAACCAAGATAAAGTTCAAGAATACAGAAGTGGTAAAGCAAAATTGTACGGATTCTTTGTTGGCGAAGTCATGAAACTTACAAAAGGAAAAGCTAGCCCTGATGTTGTGAATTTGATTTTAAGTGAAAAGCTAAGATTGAATTCCTAAATTTTATCTCACTGGAAGGGCAAAGTTTTTTGCCCCCTGACCGTTGACATTTAATTGTTCATAGAGTTAAAAAAGTCAGCATTATTCTTTGTTAAAAGCAATTTATCGCGTAAAAACTCCATTGCTTCAACAGATCCCATAGGATTAAGTATCCTACGCAACACCCATATTTTATTCAGTATAGCCTTATCAATTAATAGTTCCTCTTTTCTAGTTCCAGATTTTGTAATATCAATAGCTGGAAATATTCGCTTATCAGCAAGTTTTCTATCAAGTATAACCTCAGCATTACCTGTACCTTTAAATTCTTCAAAAATAACTTCATCCATTTTTGAACCAGTTTCTACAAGAGCAGTAGCAATTATTGTCAAAGAACCACCATTTTCAATGTTGCGAGCCGCTCCGAAAAAGCGTTTTGGTCTCTGCAGCGCATTTGAATCTACACCACCAGTTAGAACTTTTCCAGACGAAGGAATGACTGCATTATAAGCGCGTGCAAGACGGGTTATAGAGTCAAGCAAAATTACAACATCCTTTTTATGCTCAACCATTCTTTTAGCTTTTTCTATTACTATTTCAGCAAGCTGTACATGGCGGTAAGCAGGCTCATCGAATGTGGAACTCACTACCTCGCCCTTTACAGAACGCATCATATCTGTCACTTCTTCAGGTCTTTCATCTATAAGCAATACTATTAATTCTATTTCTGGATGGTTTGTAGCTATAGAATGAGCCATTTGCTGAAGCAATATCGTTTTTCCTGTGCGGGGTGGAGCAACTATTAATGCTCTTTGTCCTTTTCCAAGAGGTGCAACTATATCCGCAGCTCGCATACTTATATCTTTTTTATTATCTACACAGCCGTTGTTTTCAAGAATCAACCTTTCTTCGGGGTAAAGAGGAAGCAAGTTGTCAAAGTGGACGTATTTCCTCAGTTCACTTACTTCGGTATAGTTTATACTTTGAACCTTAGTTAAAGTAAAATATCTTTCCTTATCACTAGGTGGTCCGATTTCTCCACATACCATGTCTCCTGTGCGCAAATTGAACTTTTTTATCTGTCCATTGGAAATATACACATCGTCAGTACTCGGAGCATAATTAGCACTTGCTGAACGTAAAAAACCGAAACCATCAGGTAATATTTCTACTATTCCGCTTCCTGTAGTAGCGCCTCCTTCTTCGCTCATTTTCTTCATTAAGCTGAATATCATCTCCTGTTTCAGCATTCTGCCATTACCTTTACCATTAGTTGAAATTTTCCTTTCCTCAGCTAGATCCAATAATTCTTCTGCTGTTTTTTTTCTCAGCTCACTCAGATCTAGTGCTTTTTTGTTTTCTTTTAGACCTTCATTTATTGTTTGTTTTACCATACCGTTGTTAGAAATTTGCTTACTTGTTCTTGCTGATTCTAATTTAGCTGCAATCTTTTCCTTTGCTAAAACATCTTCATTGATTGTTACCATAGTCCTCCAAAATTTTTAATTGATGCTTACTAACCTAAAATGTGACTACAAGATAATAATTAGGCTAATTTAGGAAGTATTAAACTCAATTGCTATTAAGCTACATACTTTACCTGCCATTATACCAGTAAATACTGACAAGTCAAGTTAATTCAATGTTAATAAGACATGAAAATAGATAAACAGTTTTAGAGACTTTAATAATTTTCCTTTATGTTTCTTAACCTTTCTTGTTTCTCTTCCTTTATTTTTGCTTTTTCTATTTCTGTTTCTAAATTTTCTTGACTGCATAGACCGAGCAGTACAGGATCTTGAGGTTTTATATTTTGCATATTATAGTGAGACCCATCCCTTACCTGCTCGACTGTATAATTTGTTGTACTAATCAATTTAGCTATAACGTTGTTGTCCAAAATAGGAAACTTCTTTATTAAATAATAAATCGCATTAGGTTTATCTCTACGCCTTGCCAGGGAAGTAAGGCCAGAAGTGTTGCTGATTGATTTACTCCTTTTTTTTACATTTTTTGCAATCAAACTTGGGATACGATTTGGATTTTTTTTACAATTGTCAATTTCTTTTTCAGTTATTATTCCAGAAATAATAGGATTAAATCTTTCAGCATCTATTTCCTCGTCAGCTATATTCTGCACTTCTTCAAGAGCTAACTTACAACATTGCGCTATTTGATTAAAAGTTAAAGCAGTATTATCTACTAGCCAAGCAGCAATTTGCATGAGAAATTGTTTATTTTTATCATTGCCCTTAGAAAGTTCTGTTGACATCAAAAATCATCTCCATCGTTATTTAGAGTTAGAATATAAGCCATTAAAATTAAAAAAGCATTAATTTTGTCACTAAATAGATCTCTTGCATAGCCAATTTATGGTAGGGAGTTTTCAGGAGAAATGCAGGTGAACGGTGCAGAATGCTTGACGCGGAATCTAATGTCACTTTATAGTGTTGCCTCCAAGTAGCTTTTTTGTCATCTCAGTACCTCTTTTTCTCGTCATCCCAATACTTCCTTTTCCTGTCATTCAAGTGACTTTTTTCGTCATTCCAGTACTTGATACTAGGATCTACCATATTAAAC
>NZ_JACZHU010000158.1:0-3041 GCF_020278605.1 Wolbachia endosymbiont of Mansonella perstans
ACTGTTACAATAAGTGTCCGAATCAATTATGAAACAAGTACTGTAGCATGCAATGAAACATTATAATAAATAGTGACTGATACTAATACAAAGAGGATGGATAAAAACACTTCAACAGAGGATGGTACTGTAAATGTGAATCCCATTATGCAATGATGTTTGAGTTCTCACGTTATGATGACATGTGTAATATGATTTCCCTCTGTATATTTCTGTTAGATTTCAAAAAGAAGTAGATTTGATGTTGACCTTCATCCTTTTCATTACTCTTGATGACTTCCTTCATCAAAGGAAACCTTTAACACCAAGAAATATCTTTTCATCGATCCGTCAATTTGCCTTCAATCAAAGGGCAATTAATCAATCAATTACATGACAGATACTTATTTATTTGACAGACACTTATGACAGACACTTATTTAAAAATATTGAATGAATAACATTAGCTTATTTATCAGTTAATGTTATTCATTCAATATTTTCGGAGCTGATCAATTTTCATTTGTTAACAGGAATTTTGAGCCCGAACATCAGTAACACAAAGTGATTTGTAAATGTAGTTCACTTTCAGTAGGCGTTATGTAAATGAATTACAATTGTATCAAACGATGGAATGCCTTTACCGTTTTCTCTTCAATCCGTATAAAATGCTTTCATCGAAGAAAGAGCGATGGTTACACGATACGATGGATGAATTTCATATAAAATATTAAAACATGCATAAAGTTCGCGAGTTTGCCAATCAGATGTTGTTTTGCCATTTCTACGAGTTCATCTCTGGTTTTCTCTCTTCTTTTTAGAAAATATTTTGTGGTTGATCGATCAATATTAATTAAGTAGAGGGAAAAGTGAAGAGTTGAAATTTTTAGCCTGTTCTCATTTAGCCAATCAAATTTAGATCTATGAAGGGACGTAATGAATGCATAGCATACGGTAACGAAAAAATAATTACTTTTTCTCATGTCAATGTCAATCAATTCCTCTCAAAAGCCATAAATAATAACAATAGGATTAACCTTTGGACTTTTTATAGAAGCATAAGTGGAAGCCGCAGAGCATTTTCAAATTGCTCTTCTATCCTGTAAATGTGCAGCAATTCTTATTTCTACAATGTTTTTCATTCTGAATTATATTGCCTCGAAAGAATTAAATTTAGCGTATCATTTTTGCTTTGAATGAATATGTGAAATATTAGGATGATATGCTTTTAATGGTGACAATTCTGTTGACACCTCCTTAAATTTGTTGCAACAATTTTATCAATCCATTCGATGCATTTTAAAATTATTTTAAGTTTGTTTTCTCATATTTATCTGAATGAATTCATTTCGTATAGATACCGTTCTAAATTTATCATATCTGTATATTCAGTATTTCCAATATAACGCTTATGTCTCAAATCCACAGTTAGTAATTTGTCGACATGCATATACATACCTATTTTCATCAATGTAAAATGTTGGTAGTAAACATAGCCTAATTAACGATATTATAATGATAGATGAATCCGTTGAGAAATTTCAACGTTGAATACCAACAATTTCAACGGAATCTTTCCTAACTTCAACACTCATTTCTTACAGTATTTGGCATTGGTCGACAACTTGCGCCATATCATTTCCTGCTTGATATATTTTATTCATATTTGGAAGTAAAAAACATTAACTACGCATTTTCGTATTTTCGTCATTTTGGCTTGCATCTGAAACAAAGGGAAAGTGCATTTGTCGGAGTTTGGTATTACTTACTTTTCTTAATTATACTTTTAATTACTAAAGTATATCGACAATTATTATATGTTAATGCTTTTGAAATCTCTCTCCGCAATATTATGTGTTGCAATTTCTTTCAGAAATTTTATTATTGATTCATGGTAATGAAAATTTCATATGATACTAATATATACTATGTTTAGCTTGTTAAATCATGCAAAGAACAGAAAATTTCGAAATATTCGAAAAATCTGGAATGTTTGAAATGGAAACGTTACAGAGATTTAAAAATTTACCTAAACCTATTGGTTATGAACTTAAACTGAAGAATACAATTTCGTCATTAACACAAAGGAATCACATGAATTCGCCAGGTTTGTTTGATTTATCTATAATACTTTTGCTAGGACTTTTAAATTTCTTTTCCTACATAAAGAATTGCTTATGATTAATATTAAATTTACAGGACCTTCTTCGTTGAGACAGACTGAAAAATTATCACTTGAAGAGGATTCAAAGATAGAAAAAGGATATTGGACACCATGGTCGGATGACCGAATAGAAAAAGCGATCGCCGAAGCACTCAATTTAAAAAAAAATGGTATCAGTCATTTATAATAATAACAATCATTTTTTTCTCTTGTTTTTTTTTCTTATGTGTTCCAATAATATAGTACACAATTTCAGATTTCACAACAGCAATATCATCTGCAGATACAATATTATCCAAAACACAACAGTGCACAACAAAAATAGAAATTACACAAAATATGGCTACGCTTGATGTGGAACATGAAAATAAACAAACGGATCAGTTATCTGAAATAATTTCCTTATCACCCATATCTCGACATCCGAGAAAATCAAAAGCAATGAAAAGCAGGTTAGATAGGCAATAATATAGTGGAAAATTTTTTTTTCTTGCATTTTAAAAATAATACTTGCATTAATTGCAAATGCAAAACATAGATCCAAGATTGACAGCAAACATACAGAATAATGATACAGTTTCAGGAAGGATTTTGTGTGGAATCCGAATGCATTGCCGTTTGTTCCGTGTAATTTAATCAATAACTGGAACACTAAATCGAACAATTATTATTCAATAGTAAATACCATTCGAACTAGCGATACACCATTACCATTCTTGTCAGGACCCATTGGGGCATCATCGGTATGTACTGGATATTTAGCTCGTGTTGATCAACAGGTCAACCAACATTAGACATTATTTCTATTCAAACAATTGTTTGATTATAAAATAACATGAAAGTTTGAATGACCACTAGGCTCATTGCCATTAAATTACATTATTGATTGATTGTTACA
>NZ_JACZHU010000158.1:3051-4616 GCF_020278605.1 Wolbachia endosymbiont of Mansonella perstans
AAAACGCTGCCTTTATGTTCTTTTATATGCTAAAAATTTTAGAAATTCATAACTTGCACTTTTTTTAAAAAATCATACTTTGTACCGTAACGGAAATACACGATTCTTGTTATTTTGCCATCTGAGAATTTCCAGACTAGCTCATATGCTCAAACAGAAACAGTAGCTGATGGAAGTGACAGTATGAATCAGGCAATTGAATACGGAATTGGATGCGAAGCTGGACGTGGAGCTGAATACGGAATTGAATGCGAAATCGGATATGGAACTGGAAACGAAATTGTACAAAGGAGCAGAACTAGTTATACAAATAGACACAGAACTGATTGCGGATTCAGATACGGAATTGGATATGGGATTTTATACACGATTGGATATGTAACTGGATGCGGAATCGGATACGGAATTGGATATGGTATTGCGTCGTCGGTTCCTTATTATCTACCAGTATGTTCTTCAGTTGTGAAAAAATGGTAACCCTCGATTACATTGCCATATTCATCATCATCTTAAATGTTTAGCAGTTCAATTATTGGCAATGAAATCGTGTAGGAACAATTAATTTTATTATCTTTCTTCCAACACAAAAAAGATGATGTTTTATTCGTTATAGGAAAATTCATTCATTACGTATTGTCAACCAGGTGCTGCTATGATCTATGGTATTGTTCATTCGTCAACGGCACGTGCATCATTTTTTTATTAAACTCATGCATAAGTAAGAATTTTTTTTTTCTATCATCTCACGTCAATTTCACTTTTACTCTTCATAAACTTTATGGATAGATATCTATGTCGTCTATTTAGAACGAATGATACAACTGATCAACAAACCAACTTTTGTATAATATGAATGGATGAATATCAGCTTAATTAAATCGTGGTTAATGGTTTCAACAATGAACAACACCAACTTCGTCTCACTTTTCTTTTTTTAAACTATAAAAAGCGAGAGCAGTGTTCACAGTATTTGAATTTACCGTTGTTTTATAACTAATCAAAATTCATGGCAATCTTCCCTATCCATATTATTTTTACAATCGTTTAATTTTCGGCTATCTCTTGATTTGTGCCGAAATATTATGCATAATTTATTGTTGTTTATTATTTGGTTGAAATAGTACTGTACATGCAAGCAAAAACTATGCTATATTTTTGCATTAATGGAGTTGAAAGAGAAAAAATTCTTGAAATCTTTATTTCTTGATACTTGTATACATTGATTTTATATATTGAGTATATATTGATTGTATTATATTGATTCTTTCACAAATTTTTAATTGCTGCAAATAAAATCGTTCCCGCCTAAACACCTGTCATTTCCCATACATGTTCAATTTGTCAAGGGAAAGAAAATTTTTGAAAGAGAGAATCCAGAAGGAATTATCGGGGTGTAACGAAATCCTTATCTTTTCTTTCCCTTATTGAATTTTTCGAATTACTCCTTTTTCCCATTTGGTATAATTCACTCCAGTTATCAGTAATTTTTGGGCAGAATGACAGGAATGAAAATTGAAAATGATTTGTTTCGTTTGTGATATCGTAATTAGCCTTAATAATCGTTA
>NZ_JACZHU010000081.1:0-4579 GCF_020278605.1 Wolbachia endosymbiont of Mansonella perstans
TATTTGCCTTGTCGGTTACAGCAATCGTAGGTGATGGCTTTATTAGGGACATTCTCTCTGCAAGGTATGACATAATTTCACCAAAGTTAAATCAAAATGATAAGCCCTATACAACAAAAAAGCCAGAAATTTTATTATTAGATTTGTAGCATAATCACATCAGACCAGTTCTTAGCAGCGTATTGGATTCAATAGAAACAAAAAAACTACTTGACAAACTTTATCAACCCTTTTATCGTAGCACTGAAGCTATTATTTAGCTTCAGTCTATGCAGGTAAAACAACAAAAACTCAATTTATTTAGCATCTTAATATTTAATTTTTTGCACTATGTGCACTGTATGTCTTTATTTAAAACTTCGGGTTTTTACCCATACAACCTAAAATACGCTTGTTAAAGCGTTTAAGACAATAAAAAACGCCAATTTATAAAGATAGGTAGTGAGTAACTAGCTAACAGTTTTTTTTGCTTTTTTTCTGCCTAGTAAATTTCTTAGCGTTTAAATTTAGATCAGTTGCGGTTTAAAAATAGCTAAATTAGACGTTGAGAATAAAAAAAACGCTAATTTATAAAGTTAATATAAATAATTAGCCACCAACGGGGTTCCTTTTGCTTTTTTTTGCTTGGTAAATTTCTTAAATATTTATTATTAAAGTAATATCTTAGGTCCTAGCGTCAAGCACTTGGATGACAAGAAAAGGCTACTTGGATGATACCCATAGACCTGCCATTCCAGCGCATGACGCTAAAATCTGGGAATCTTATCAAGTAGGTGAGTATAAAAGTGACCATTTTATGTTAAAATATAACATTTAATTATTATAGAAGGTACGATCTGATATCGTAAAACCGTAATGGTGTGATTCCATTCGTCTTAACATCGGGTTGAAATCGTAGTTTACACTTTGGAAAAGTGGCAATTTTCTAGAGCGCAAGCATAGATTAAAAAGGAGTAATGTCATTCTCTTTAGGTAACAGCTATAAATAACGAGGAAATAGCCTTATTTCGTGAACATACCAAGAATTTTGTCTATTATTACGCCAACATTTGCTTCAGCTTGGTATACTCTGTTTTACCACCTTTCGAAATTAGTTTAGTACCTGATCCGGGTGATACGCTAACAAATTTACTACCGATAACTCCGCTGCTAGTTATTAGAGTTGAACTATCAATTGGCAATTTTATGTCTTTACTTATGCACATATCAATTCGTGCTACATAGGTAGCTTTATCAAGTGATACGCCAGTTACACTTCCAATATCTACGCCGGAAACCTTGACACTATCACCAACTACTATGCCATTAGCATTAACAAAAAGACCATATATTTTATAACAATTCTTATAGCTTTTTTTATGTTAGATAACCTATCAACAGCAAAACAAATCAGAAAAATAGTAAAAACCAACACAAATAATCCAGCAGTTATTTCAAGTATATTTGATCTTCGTATCTTTAGTTATTAGGATTCCAGCTTTTATAGTAATTTTTCACTTTTTGGTTTGGATAATACGCATCTTTTGTACCCGTCAAATTAGGAGTATGTTTTATTTTTCTCTTTTTGTTATTAACTGGCACTGTATCATCAGTATAGTGAAGCCATATATGCCACTTTGGGGGTACTGTTGTAGGTTCAGAGATACTGCTATACGTGACCCATCTTTTTCCTTGATTTGATTCATAGTAAGAGTTTCCATTTTCATCTCTTCCTACAAATTTACCTTTTCTTTGTAATAGACGTTTTATCGCATTATAGATTTTAGATAACATAAAGGTATTAAAACGAAAAGTATTATATATACTAATACTCTAACAGTCCATTAGCAACAATTTAATGCAATTACCAATTTTACAAGTTATCATACCAATAATTGCATCGATGTTTTGCTTTCTTGCTAGGAAACATAAAGTATCCTGGTTTATTTCTTTTGCCACAACTACGGCTACTTTTTTTGTTTCATCGATACTTCTCATGAAAACATATAATGGTGAAATTATAATTTATTATCTTGGAGATGGGGCTCCCCCGTACGGAATAGAGTTAAGAATCGACATGTTAAACTCCTTGATCCTAACTCTAGTGAATTTTATAGCACTGATAAGTGTGCTTTATAGTTTTCGTGTTAACGAAAAAGAGATCAGCAAAAACAAAATCACTGGTTTTTATTCTTTGTTTCTGTTGTGCTTAAGCGGGCTACTTGGGATTTTAGTAACAAACGACATATTCAATCTTTATGTTTTTTTGGAAATTTCGTCTCTTTCTTCTTATATACTAGTTTCAATGGGAAGGGATAAAAAAGCTTTGGTTGCAGCATTTGAATATCTGATTAGTGGAACAATAGGTGCAACGTTTTACTTGTTTGGTATTGGGCTTTTGTATTCTATGACGGGAACACTCAATATGTCTGACATGGCTGAGAGGATAGTACCGCTGTATTATAATAACATCGTAAAGCTTGGCACGTTGTTCATTTTTGTTAGCCTCTCAATCAAAATAGCACTGTTTCCACTGAGTAGATGGCTAGTTAATTCATATAGCGAGGCTCCAAGTTTCATTAGTATATTCTTTTCAGGTACAGTGACCAAGGTGATGATATATGTTTTTATTAGGATCTTCTATACTGTTTTCCATCAAAACTTCTTTTTATTTAGGCCGCCATTGAACAATGTGATAATTATCCTTGCATTTTGTGCTATTGTATTTGGGTCAATATTTGCAATGACCGCGAAAGACATGAAAAGATTGCTTGCTAACTCTAGCGTCAGCCAGATTGGTTATATAATTTTAATGCTGGGTCTAAACTCAAAAACAGGCTTATTTGCAGCAATCCTTCACATAATAAACCACAGCATAATAAAAACATCTTTATTCATGGCTGTAGGATGTGTTTCTTACAAATTTGATTCAACAAAAGTAGAGAATTTGTCAGGACTCAAGAAATCGATGCCTCATACAGCACTTGCATTTACTCTACTTAGCTTAGCATTGATCGGTGTACCTTTAACAAGTGGCTTTGTAAGTAAGTGGTGTATGATGAAAGCAATTATCGAATCTCGCGCGTGGATTTCTCTTATAGTTTTTGCTGCTGGTTCTTTCCTTGCACTAATATATATGTGGAAGATGGTAGAAAAAATGCATTTTGGAAATGATGCAGCACCACACGCTGAAATAGCACCTGGATCGGTTGATAAAGTACCGCTACTTATGCTTTTCTGTCTGTTACTCATGGCAGCTTTAACTGTAGTAACAGGAGTATACAGTGCTCCAATTTGGTTAGCAATTGAAAAGTTGGCTTTTTGATTTTCATTTCTTATTATACTTCAAGGTTATAAAGTTCTCGTTGTGGGTAGGCCAAAGAAGATTTACTTGTTGTTGATCATTAACATAATAGCGCTATTTTGCGTTGGCATTGTTGTTCAGTATTCTTCTGCTGGAGGAAAGTGGATGCCATTTGCAATTCATCAACTAGTTGTATTCTCTTTCTTTTTCCTATTGGCTATAACTATGTCATTTATAGAGATAGATTTTTATTTGAAGCATGCCTACCTTTTTTATATAGCAGCAGTGACTTCGCTGCTGTTAGTAAACTTTTTTGGTTCGCACATAATGGGTGCAACAAGGTGGATAAGAATTGGACCAATCAGTTTGCAACCGTCAGAATTTGCAAAAGTAGGCTTAATACTTGCACTTGCTCGTTATTTTAATAAGCAAAGTGTGTATAAAATGATGGAATTTCGAAGGTTATTCACGGCATTTATAATTATTTTCTCACCTGTATTCTTGGTACTAAAGCAGCCTAATTTAGGCACGGCTGTGATAATGTTATTTATAGGAGCATCGATTATATTCACAGCAATAATCAAAAGATCTCATTTTATAGTTTTTGGAACGATTGGCATTCTTGTAATACCAACTATCTGGCTTTTTTTACGACCTTATCATAAGCAAAGGATATTGTCGTTTTTGGATTCATCAGTGGATCCTCTTGGAATGGGTTATAATGCGCAGCAATCCCAGATAGCTATAGGTTCAGGAGGTTTGCTTGGCAAGGGTTTTGTTAATGGAAGTCAGACTCAGCTTGGGTTTTTACCGGAAAAGCGCACAGACTTTGCTTTTGCAGTGCTTGGTGAGGAATGGGGGTTTTTAGGTAGCATGGTTTTGGTTTTCCTTTATACTACGCTATTTGCTATAACATTCTCCATTGCTTATAGATCAAGAAATTATTTCTCTAAGTTAGTATCTATCGGGATTTTTGCCTTTTTTGGCGTTCATTTCGCCATAAACATCGGAATGACAGTTGGTCTTTTACCCGTAATAGGTGATCCGTTGCCATTTCTATCCTACGGAGGAAGCACAACTGCTGCAAGCTTAATATGTATAGGGCTGCTACTTAGCTCTGTAACGTCTGCAAAAGACTTAAGGCTAAGCTCTCGGTTTTATCCGCGGGAAGGCCTATAGTTTGAGATCAGGAACGGAAAAACCTGCTTGACAAATTTTGTCAGTTCTGCTACCATAACAGCAAGGGTATTTCTGATTGAAAACTTGTTTTTGATCTCCAGGCTCAATGACAAAATT
>NZ_JACZHU010000082.1:0-4539 GCF_020278605.1 Wolbachia endosymbiont of Mansonella perstans
TACATGCGGAATAACATTGCTGCAAATAATGCCGCTTCTTCTCCTCCTGTACCTGCTCTGATTTCTAATATTGCATTTCTTGAATCATCTTCATCTTTAGGTAATAGCGCTAATTTTAACTTGGCTTTTACTTGTGGTAACGATACCTTTTGCTTCTCAAGAAATTCCTTCTTTGCTAACTCTTTTATATCATGTTCACTATCTTCATCTTTTATTATTTCCTCTAAGTCTGAAATTTCTCCTTTCAGCGTGTTGTATTCATCGATTATCCGGATAATCGGCCTGAGTTCAGAATATTCTTTTGAAAGGTTGATAAATTCTTTTTGACTTAAGTTGGTAGGATCTTCTAACTTCCTTTCTATGTCACTAAATTTTTTCTTCAAATCTTGTAAATTGTTTTCTATGTCCATAAAGCTTAGATCTAATATTTTAACCACTTAAGTAAACAATATATACTTGAAATAAAAAAATTTTTACATCAAGCAATAACATTATAATATACATACTACCTTAGATATTTCTATATATAATGGCAAGAAGGATGACATCAAACGGCAATTTTATGTTTGGAGCTTCAGACATAAAATCGTTACCAGATGAATCGGTTCCAGAGATTGCGTTTGCCGGTAGATCAAATGTAGGAAAATCCAGTTTAATTAACTTACTGATAAACAGCAAAAAAGCTGCCAGAGTTTCTTCTAAACCTGGGTGCACTAGACAAATAAATTTTTACTCTATGTACAATGACGAGTTCAGACTTGTTGATCTGCCAGGGTATAGCTATTCTTGTGCGAGCAAGGAAGAAACAATGCAATATTTAGATCTGATTGAGTACTATTTAGCTCAAAGAAGAAGCCTAAAAAGAGTATTTGTGTTGGTAGATAGCAAAGTAGGGCTAAAAGGAATAGACAAGGACTTTATTTATTGGTTAACATATAATAATGTTAACTTTGATGTTGTGCTAACAAAAATAGACAAAGTAGGTCAAAAAAATCTCGATGCCATTCTAGAAAGTACTCAAAAATGGGTTAATAATGAGAATGTGTCAATTCATCAAATAAGCACCTGTGCTAAGTGTAAAATAGTCAAGGTAAGGGATGAGTTTTTCAAGTTTACAAGATAAAGAAATGAGGAGTAGTGAATTTTCAAATGGTGGAGTACCATTTAAACAAAAAACAGAAATGTTGCTTGAAGCACTGTCTAATATACCTAACTTTATCGGTGAAACTTTTGTCATTAAATGCAGCAGTATGACAATCTCAGACAGAACGCTGCTTAATACTTTTGTGCACAATGTTGTCTTGTTGAAACAGCTTGGTATAAATCCAGTTATAGTTCATGATGGAGAATATGAAGTTAATTCTGTGCTAAAGGCCTTAGGTATGGATAGTAAGTTTGTAAATAATATCAGGCTTACAAATAAAGATACCGTGAAAATCATTGAGATGGCGCTATGTGGTTCAGTTAATAAAAAAATTGTTCAACATATAAATACTGCTGGTGGTTCAGCCATTGGGTTATGTGGAAAAGATGGCAGCCTAATAAAAGCTGAAAAGATAAGCACTATGCTTAGAGAGAGTGGATCAAGCAATATCGAAAAAATATTAGATATGGGGTTTATCGGAGTACCAACTGAGATCAATCCTGATATATTATTCTTTGGTGAGGAGTCAGATTTTATACCAGTTATTGCACCTATTGGTTATGGAGGAAATGAAGAAACATATCACGTTGATGCCGATAGTGCTGCAAGTGCGATAGCAATTGCAGTTTCTGCATCCAAAATGGTGACCTTTAGTGATGCATATGAAGAAATAGATAAAATTGGTGGTAGAAAGATATCTGTTAAAAGTTTAAATGCATCAATTAATTGTGGTAAAATTAAAGGGGAAAGGCTTATTGAAAAACTTACAGCGTGTGCCAAAATGGTCGAGGAATGTGCTGGAACTGCTCATATAGTTAATAGCAGAATACCTAATATCCTGATTGATCTATTTACTGAAGATAATTTGAGTGTATCAATTGTGAATGATTTGTAACTACACTACTTATAACTGTAAGAATGTTTAAAGTTTGGAAACAGTTTACATAATAGATGATGTCATTCCAGCTAGTAATGCACATCTGTACAAACATTGTGACTTGCAGGTAATTTGCGTAGCAGACCTACTTGCTGCATTATAGGATGAACCAGCGTCATAGCCAGTACTCCTTTCTCGTTATCTCTATGAACAACGTTTGCATACAGGATTTTGTACTTGAGCAAGATTATATCTTGAAAGATTTAAGCTTTAGTGCTATGAAATACTGTAGCTTCTATGCTCAAACTTTTATACTGACTATGAATGTAGAAAATGAAAAAGCACACAGTGCTAAGATAAAATTACCGATATTTCTTGATTATCAGTCTACTACTAAAGTAGATCCTCGTGTTTTAGAAGTGATGGTACCTTATTTTGGTAAGTTTAGTAATGCACACTCTCGTAGCCATTCATTTGGTTGGACTGCTGAGGAAGCAGTGGAAAAAGCAAGGAAACACATTGCCGGTCTGGTCAACTCAGATAGCAAAGAAATTATCTTCACCTCAGGTGCAACTGAGTCAAATAACATGGCAATAAAGGGTGTTGCTCACTTTTATAGGAATAAAGGAGACCATGTAATAACTGTCTGCACAGAGCATAAGTGCGTTTTGGATTCTTGTCGGTATCTGGAGAATGAAGGATTTAAAGTTACATATCTGCCTGTCAAGCGAAATGGAATTATAGATTTGTCGAAACTCGAGGAAGCAATCACTGATAGAACAATTCTGGTTTCAGTGATGATGGCAAATAATGAAATCGGAGTAGTGCAGCCCGTCAGAGAAATTGGTGCAATATGCAGGAAGCATAATATGTTTTTCCATACGGATGCTGCTCAAAGCTTTGGAAAAGTACCGATCGATGTTAATGAAATGAACATTGATCTCATGAGCCTTTCTAGCCACAAAATTTACGGACCAATGGGAATAGGTGCATTATATGTCCGGAGAAAGAATCCTCGTGTTAGGCTGATACCACTGATCAGCGGTGGTGGACAGGAGAGAGGTATGCGCTCTGGAACAGTTCCAACTCCCCTTGCAGTTGGTTTTGGTGAAGCAGCACGTATTGCTAAAGAAGAAATGAAAACAGAGGCAAACAAGCTAGAAGAGCTGAGAAATATTTTGTACAGCAAAATAAAAGAAGAATTTCCTGATGTTGTTTTAAATGGTGATTATGAAGATAGAATTCCTGGCAACCTAAACTTAAGTTTTCCCTACATTGAGGGCGAATCTCTCATTATGGCAATCAAGGATTTGGCGGTAAGTTCCGGTTCTGCATGCACATCTGCATCTCTTGAACCTTCCTATGTCATAAGATCGCTAAACAATGGCCATAACCTTGAGCACTCATCAATCAGATTTGGCCTTGGCCGATTTACAACTAAAGATGAAATTTTATACGCAGCAGATCTTGTTGCTAGAAATGTTGGACGACTAAGAGAAATGAGCCCACTTTGGGAAATGGTGCAAGAAGGAATAGATTTAAACACCGTAAAATGGGACTCTCATTAGATTTCCTGAGTAACCTGCTTTCTAATTTTGTGTCAACAACTTGCTTGTGCTTCTCCCAAGTATTCTGCGGTGTTCATCTGAGTTTCTCCTCAAAAATTTTGCCATAAATTGGTAATAAAAGAGATCTACTTTTTCGTTGACTTACCTATATCCTATAACCGGTATAGAAGATATAAGTAAATAATGGTTATCAATATGACTTATGGAATGCACAGTAGACAAAAGCTTTGTTCAAAATGTCCAAAAACTGATTATTGGGTAAATGAAAGTGAGGAGTATGTTTTATGCGGCCATTTACCTTTTTTAGAAGAAGGCTCATCCTTGGTAGAGATGCAACCAACCACTGATGAAAAGGAGTTAATCCAAAAATTTTATAAAGAAATGAAAAATGTTGAAGAGAAAAATACCCAGAAGCCTCAAAAGAGTAATGATATAGAAAGCACTTTAGAGAGTATTAGACGCGTATTAGACAAGGACTGAGGTTAAATTTTACGCTGTGAAGACTAGGATAAAACTGTAACAAATTTCATATTTTGGGAAGTATTAAATGCTCTCGATGAAATATCCTGTTGCCCTGTAGCGAGTAGACAATATAGATTTTCTTACACTTTGATGATTAAAGCAGTAATGACGAAAATAAATTATCTGAAAAAAGTTTAAACATCATAAAACATATCACTAGTAAGTTAGTGTTGCAAAGTGGAAAAATAAGATACGATTTCTACCATGATAATGGTACGATAAGACAAGTAACTTTGGAATAATCTTAATGGACAATATCAGGAAGTTAAAAACAAGCTCAAAAATGTAGCACATGAAAGTATTTTAAACAAAAATAAGCACACTCAAGAAAATGGACTGGAAGTAAACATAATAGATAATAGATGTTTTTATATTATAGCCCTTCTGATAACAGTCAGGAATAATCAAAGAAACACAAAATCTACGAC
>NZ_JACZHU010000083.1:0-4461 GCF_020278605.1 Wolbachia endosymbiont of Mansonella perstans
AAAAAAAACCCTGTTAGCTAGTTATTCCTCTCTCTATTTTAAAATCCGGTGTTGGGTGATGTCCTAAACGACTTATAAGCGCGTTTCAGCTTGTATGGGTAAAAACCCCGAAGTTTTAAAAGACATGCAGTGCACATAGCACGACAAATACAGATTTTCTTGTCATTTTAACCTGTAGAGGTCGGGAAGTTAAGCAAATAACTTCAGTACCATAATAAAAGGGTTGATAGAGTTTGTCAAGTAGTTTTTTCCACATGCCAAAGCTGATTTGATATGCAAAGAGTCTATTGACACTGAGTATAATCTGGAGTAGTGGTAAATAACAATGTTTAAAAGTATTTTCACATTCAGTTTTTTTACGGCTATTTCAAGAATCTCAGGGTTGATAAGGGATATATTAATTGCCATGGTTGTCGGTGCAACTTCTCTTGCAGATGTATTTTTTTCTTCATTTCGTTTTGCCAATCTATTTCGAGCGTTTTTTGCAGAGGGAGCGTTCACTACCTCTTTTATACCATTATATTCAGCAGGATCACGTGATAGTAAAAAGGCGTCTAGCTTTGCAAGTAGTGTAATATCTCTCACGTTTATTATTTTATTGATTTTTTGCCTTATCACGCAAACTTTCTTTCCTTATATGATTCAAGTATTCACTCCTGGATTTGACCAAAGCAAACTTGCCTTCACTGTGAGTTTATCAAGAATTATGATGCCTTACATAATTTTTATTTCAATAGCATCACTTATCGGGGGAATGCTGCAAGTAAAGCAGCACTTTGTCTCAACAGCCATTGCACCGGTCATTTTGAATCTCTGTTTAATTGTTAGTTTACTTGTGCCTTACATAAAAACACCGGCTCACAATCTCTCCATAGCCGTCCTGATTGGAGGGATTTTTCAGCTATTATTAATGCTGTTTAGTGCATATAAACTAAAGGCTGCATTTTTTTTTAGCATAAAATTGAATAGTGAAGTAAAGTTGTTTTTTAAGCGCGTAATACCAGCAATTATCAACAACTGTGTAACTCAGATAAGCCTATGGATTGATACAATTATGGTAAGTTTTATACCAAATGCAGTGTCCTATATATATTATGCCGATAGACTAAATCAACTACCGCAAGGAGTAATTGGCACTGCAATTGGTACAGTGCTTCTTCCCTTAATCTCAAAACAAGCAAATGATACTGAAAGTATAGCCAAAATACAAAACAAAGCTCTCAGTGTAGGATTAATATTAGTTATGCCAACAACTGCCGCCTTTATTATTATTCCTGACATGATTTTACTTACGCTTTTTTCTCACGGTAAGTTTGATCACTATGCAGTGCAGCAAACTGCTCCTACATTGATAGCGCTTTCTCTTTCTTTACCTGCATTTATTATAAATAAAGCCTTGCTACCCATGTTTTTTGCTAAGGGCAATTTAAAAATACCAACTATATTTTTGCTAGTGTGTCTTGGAATCAATGTGGTGCTAAACCTCTTGTTAATGTACAAATATCAGCACACAGGAATTGCTATCGCTACTTCCATTTCCACTTGGATAAATTCTATTCTACTAATTAACTACCTAACAATAAATAAAATGTATAAGATTAGCCAAGTGCTACTATTAAATGTCGTAAAAATTCTTATTGCAACGTTGGTCATGTCAATAGTTCTTTATGTTTCTAGTTTCTTGTCAGCAGGGTTATTTCTCGATAAAATATTTGCTCGTATCATCCATTTAGCAGCGCTAATATTTTTAAGTATCGTTGTTTATTTTGGTACTCTTTATTTAATGTTTACGGGCAATTTAAAGTATATAAGACTATGAGATTTTCTATATACACAATGTTATCAATCTCTTTGGTATTGATCCTTTTGTACATTGCTGCAACTTTCAAGGACTGGAATAGCTGCAAGGAACATATTGTGCAAAAATTAGAAAATAAATACAACGCTAAAGTACACATTGGAGGAAAAGTCAAAGTTTCACTAATTACTCCAAAGCTTACTATTTATAACGTATACATTCAATGTAACAGCAATAAAGAGCGAAAATTATCAGATTTGATTAGCATAAATAAAATTGAAGTAAGGCTATCTCTTTTATCGTTATTTTTGCTTTCGCTACAACCAAAGTCAATTACATTATTTGGTATGAAAAGCAGTAAAGAAAATTTTGTTAACATTACAAACGAAAAGGCCAGTAAAGTTGACATAATAATAAGAAACAGCCAAGCAAGTTTAAACAATAACTTCGTTGATTATAGCAACATTGTTAACATAAAAGAGATTGCTATTAAGAGAAATGGGCAATTCTCTGGTGAAGTGAAGGTAGGTGATAATAATTATGATTTTTCAGGAAAGGTTGATATTACAAAAAAGAACGTAAACATTAATGTCAAATCAAACTTTATAAAGTTACTATTTACAGGCAACAGAAATCAAGAAGGGACCCAGGGCAAGCTAACACTAACAATTAACAACAATTCTGATTTTGTAAATGATCTAGCAAAGATTACCAATCTTAGCTTTCTTGCTTACGCTATCCCTAATGAAAATATCGAGATATCGTCTAACATCAACCTTAATGAAGATGAGTTTGCAGCAACTGATTTGAGAATCGGTTCCAAAAGCATGCAAGCCAGCGGTACAATACGAAATGATAGAAAGAATAATCACACTAACGTCAATATTAGCTTCAGTAAAGTTGATTTCGATTCTATACAAAATGATTCACGGAAAACAACGGAGATAAAGGATCTCTTGGAATGTTTTAGAGATGTCGTACCAAAAAACTTGAGCCTAGACTTTAATATGGAGGTTTCAAATATTCAATACCAAAACAGAATATCAAATAAATTTTATGCTATGTTAAAATTTGCTGATGGCGAAGTAAAAGTTGATACGCTACTTCAAATTCCTGGAGCCAATAACATGTCTCACTTATCGGGAAAAGTCTCAAATAATGGCACCTTATCTGAATTTAATGGTGATTTATTGATAAAAGGGGATAATTTTGAGTCGTTTATTTCATGCTTTTTCCCTTCTGTAAGAATGAAAGAGAGCGAAAAAAATCAATTTACAATAAGTTCTAAATTACACATTGCACCCAGGATATTGTCTATCTCAGATATTAGATTGCTGAATGATAAAGAATTTTTGCAGGGATCAATTAAAGTAAGTCACACAAAAAAACGTAATGTGATTGGTGGTGGATTTGGTGTACATAACCTTAACGCAGACAAATACGATTATTCATTACTCAGTAGTTTATCTAAAATGAAATGGTTGAAAAATTTGAAGTATGATGTAAACATAGAAACCAGCGTTAGTGATTTTACGCTAAATGATACAAAAATTGAATGCTTGGGCTTTTCGTTGAAGATAGAAAAGGGTAAGCTAGTTGCAGATAAGATAAAACTATCAGGAGAGGATTTTGATATTACCGGCGACATAAAAATATTAGTGGACAAAAAATACATCAAGCCTCTGTTAGATGTGAACCTTACAGGCAACAAATTTAGTGGCAGTATCTTAAAATTACCGAATTTAATAAAGGTGAAAAGAGATTCAAAAAGTAAGATAAACCAAATTCAATGGTCAACAAAGCAGCTTGATTTTTTAGATAACAAAAAAGACTTTGATGCCAATGTGCAAATTAATGTTGCAGAGCTTAAGGATGAGCAAGATATTTTGAGGGATTTTAATTTGAATGCAGTGATGATAAATAACATCATTACTGTTAAAAAAGTGGATTATGCACTAGGACATGGACAAGTGTCTTTTCAGGGTTATTTAAGGCCAAATTCAATGTATATAAAGTTTTTCATAGCGAATTTGGACACTAAAAGGGTTGGAAAGGCTATAGGAATTAGTAATATAAATGGCCAGATAAGCTTAAATGGCGCAATTAAAGCTCAAGGAAAGAGCTTCAATGATTGGGCTAATAATTTGTCAGGGGAAATTAATTTGCAAACACGAGGAATAGAATTTACTAACGTGGATTTTAATTCGTTCATTACTAACTTACTAAGCAGTAAAAGTAAATCTGAAGTCTCCACGCTTGCTAACGTCGGTATATATAATGGCAGTACATTTTTTGAAAATGTTAGCGGAAAAGCAAGCATTAGAAATGGTATATGCTCAACTAGTTTACAATTTGGAATTAATCAAGCGTCAGGATCTACTTCTTCTAATCTAACCTTATCTAACTTCACTTTAGTTTCTTTATCCAGATTTTTCTTTATTCCACCAGGCCGTAGTAGTCCAGTTTATATCGATATGCACTTGGATGGCCCTATTTGGCGTCCTAAGATGAGTTTTGATGAGAACCAAATATTTACTACCCTGAATAGGAATTAAAAGTATTAAATGTGTTTTGTTGACCAAATAGCTGTCTAAAGCCATGGAACTAAAAAAAACTACTTAAAGATTCCTCCGGTTTCCTTATCATAGTATTGAAGCTATTAT
>NZ_JACZHU010000084.1:0-4289 GCF_020278605.1 Wolbachia endosymbiont of Mansonella perstans
AAGCCTAAATGCATGAACATTGTGATTTGACCAGTCGTCATTCAATAAAAACAAAAAACAACTTGACAAATTCCTCCAACCCTCTTATCATGATAATGAAGTTATTTAACTTTCCAATCTGTGTAGGTTAAAATGACAAGAAGGTTTGTATTTGGCGTACTATTGTTTTATTTTTCGTGCTATGTGCACTGTATGTCTTTTAAAGCTTTGGGTTTTTACCCATACAAGCTAAAACGCGCTTAATAAGTTGTTTAAAACATCACCCAACGTCAGATTTTTAAATTCAGGGTTTTATTGTCTTTTTTTTCTACCTGGTAAGTTTCTTAAATATTTATAACTAGCAACAATTTATGAGCAAACGTTTGTTTTTACAACAAATGTTGTCGTTCTAGCACCCCTTCTCCTATCATCCCAACACCTCCTCTCTTGTCATCCAAGTGTTCTGACACTGGGACCAAAGATACTACTTCAGTAATAAATATTTAAGAAATTTGCCAGATGAAAAAAAGCAAAGAAACCCCGAGTAGCAAGTTTTAACTATATAGTACTTTAAATTGGCGCTATAATAATTTGCTGACGCTTAATTTAAGCGCAACTTGGCTAAGTGTAGAAAAAATGCAGGCGCTATAATTTGATGCAATCTGCTAAAAAACACCCTGAGTTTTTTTTTGAATTTTGTCATTGAGCCTACAGATCAAATACAAGTTTTGAGTTAAAAATAACCTTGCTGCTGTGGTAATGAAGTTGTTAGAATTTGTCAAGTAATTTTTTTTTCTATTGAACCGACGTGCTACTAAAAGCTATGCAAAAGTTCTATTTCTATTAACTATAAACAGCGTTTTGTATCTGCTGCAATGACTTTACTTCCAGCTCGCTACTTTTTACATATTGAATTGCAAGTGCTAACGCTTTGCTTCCAGACGCTGTGGTGCTATAAGCTATATTTTGCAAAATAGCAGCTCTTCTAATGTCCTTGCTGTCTGAGACTGATTTGACACCTCTTGAGGTATTAATCACTAGATTTATTTTTCCATCTTTAAGCATGTCAACTATATGCGGCCTGCCTTCTCTCACTTTATTTACAGCTTTTGCAGTAATACCATTATTGCTCAGATACGAAGCTGTGCCTTTAGTGGCATATATTTCAAAACCCAGCCCCTTCAACATTCGTGCAACTGGTAATATATACTCTTTGTCATCATCTTTTACCGAAATTAAAGCTTTTCCTTCTGTTGGTAACTTATATCCTGCAGCCATGTGAGCTTTTGCAAGCGCAGCCTCAAAGGATAAGTCGATTCCCATTACCTCTCCTGTTGACTTCATTTCCGGGCCGAGCAGAGTGTCAATTTCCGAAAAACGTGTAAACGGAAAAACAGCAGCTTTGACTGCAAAGTGATCAAGAGGTTTCCTTTCTTGGTCTAATTTTTCGCCTAGAATAACTTGCGTAGCAAGCTTTGCTATAGGAATATTGACTACCTTGGAAATAAAAGGAACTGTACGGCTAGCTCTTAAATTCACTTCCAGTATGTATATATCATTCTCTTGAATGGCAAATTGAATGTTTATCAGGCCTTTCACTTTTAATTCAAAAGCTATTCTTTCAGTTTGCAATTCAATCTCTTTTACGACTTCATCACTCAGCTTGTTTGTCGGTATCAAGCAGGTTGAATCACCAGAGTGAATTCCGGCTTCTTCAATATGCTCCATAACTGCCGCAACGAAAACCTTTTTTCCATCGCATATAGCGTCAACGTCAACCTCAACTGCATTGACTAAGAATCTGTCAAGTAGCAGTGACCCGTGTTCAAAAATCTTAGTCTGATCCAGTACATATTCTTTAAAGCTCTCAATGTCGTGCTTAATCGACATGGATTGCCCACCTAAAACGTAGGATGGCCTGACTATTAATGGAAACCCCATTTTCTCTGCGTTGGCTAACGCTTCTTCCACTGAATGGCAAATAGAGTTCTCAGGTTGTTTTAAATCAAGCCGCAAAGCAAGGTTTTTAAATCTCATACGATCTTCAGCAAGATCTATAGAGTCAAAAGATGTACCAAGGATGTGAAAACCTCTTTCATTTAGAGCTTTGGCTAATTTTAAAGGTGTCTGACCACCTATTTGCACTATGACACCCACTAATGTGCCATTTTCTTGCTCTTTGTTTAGTATTTCAAGCACATCTTCTACAGTTAGTGGAGCAAAGTACAAACGATCAGCAGTATCATAATCAGTTGAAACAGTCTCGGGATTACAATTAATCATTATTGTTTCATATCCCATTTCCTTGGCAGCAGAAACTGCATGCACGCATGCGTAGTCAAACTCAATACCCTGACCAATACGGTTTGGTCCACTACCTAAAATGACAACCTTTTTTCGGTCAGAGACATTCGCTTCGCACTCTGTCTTATTTATAACGTCTCCTTCATAACAGCCATACATGTAAGCAGTGCCTGATTCAAACTCAGCTGCACATGTGTCTACACGTTTGTAAACTGGGTTAATACCAAATTTTTTCCTTATCGCTTCAATTTGCTCTACTCGGCCTGCAGCGCGTGACGCTCCAGTATCAACTATTTCGATAACAGGAGTAGATTTACTGCTTAGTTTTGCCAACCTTGCATCTGAAAATCCCATCTTCTTTAGTTCTAATATTTTATATGCAGTTTTTGGTAAACCAGTTTCTTTAATTTTTTGTTCAGCTAAGATGATTTGCTGTATATTTTGCAAGAACCACAAATCATACCCTGTAATCGAATTTATTTCTTCTATGCTTATTCCATGACGAATTGCGTCAGCAGCAATCAGTAATCTGTTTGGTAGCAGTTTTGCTAATTGAGATTTTATATGATCAACATCTGTACCTTCAGAGAACACTTCATCAAGTCCCGTGAGACCAATTTCAAGTGAACGAAAAGCTTTTTGTAGTGATTCATTAAAAGTGCGACCTATAGACATCACTTCCCCCACCGATTTCATGGAGGTTGATAGCTCACAATTCGTTCCCTTAAATTTTTCGAATTCAAAACGAGGAATTTTAGTGACGATGTAATCAACCACTGGTTCAAATGCAGCAGGTATAATTGGTGCACAATCGTTGCGTATTTCCTCAAGTGAATAGCCAACAGCAAGCTTAGTTGCAACTTTTGCTATGGGATAACCTGTTGCCTTTGAGGCCAGCGCAGAAGAGCGAGAAACCCTTGGATTCATTTCAATTACAACGAGGCTGCCATCTTCTTTGGGATTAACTGCAAACTGGACATTTGCACCACCTGCGCTAACATCAATTTCTCTCAGAACTGCTATGGATGCATTTCTCATTTGTTGGTACTCTGCATCACGCAAAGTTAAAGCAGGAGCGACAGTGATGCTATCACCTGTATGAACTCCCATGGGATCAACATTTTCTATTGAACAGATTATTATACAGTTATCTTTACAATCACGAATAACTTCCATTTCGTATTCTTTCCAACCAATAATTGACTCATCTATCTGAACTTCATTTATTGGCGAAATTTTCAGAGCATTCTCTGCAATGTTGATAAACTCCTCTTTATTGTACGCTATACCACTACCTGCACCCCCAAGAGTAAACGATGAACGAATGATTGCAGGTAACCCTATATAACCCAAAGCTTCCTTTATTTGTCCTTGATTTTTTATAATGATACTTTTAGGGTATTTTAGTCCTATTTTATCCATAGATTGGCGAAATAATTCTCTATCTTCTGCTTTTTTAATCGCTTCTCTATTCACGCCAATGAGCTTTACGTTATATGCATCCAATACCCCATCATCTGCAAGTTTCATTGCGCAATTGAGCGCGGTTTGCCCGCCCATCGTTGGCAATATTGCATCTGGCTTTTCCTTAATTATGACTTTTTCTATGATCTCAGGTAGTATAGGTTCAATATACGTTGCATCAGAAAACTCGGGGTCCGTCATTATAGTTGCAGGATTGGAGTTTACCAGAATGACTTTATAACCTTCGCTCTTTAATACCTTACAACTTTGAGTTCCTGAATAATCAAACTCACACGCCTGACCTATAATTATTGGACCTGCTCCTATTACTAATATAGATTCTATATCTGTACGTTTTGTCATAATTATAATGACGACCTCTATTTAGGTTAATGTTACCAATCTTTCCTATATATGTGAATTTTTATTAGACTTATGGTCTACCGCTTTAGACCCACAACTGCACAAGAATTATGATTTGACCAGCCGTCATCCAATAGAAACGAAAGAAACTACTTAAAGATTTCTCCAGTTTCCTTATC